>JAYVGL010000344.1:0-3972 GCA_043772175.1 Pyrinomonadaceae bacterium
ATTTCCCGCGTCGCTTTTTGCACGATTCCGTCCGCTGCGTAACCGCCTGAACCGACTTCATCCTTAAAATCAGGAATCCCGAACAGCAAAACCGCGTTGATGCCGAGCGTTAAAAGTTCTTCACATTCGCGTAAAACATTATCAATCGAAAGCTGAAACATATTCGGCATTGAAGAAATCTCACGCTTCACATTCGCGCCTTCGGCAACAAACAACGGGAAAACAAAATCGTGTTTCGTCAAATGAGTTTCACGAAACATATCGCGCAAGCTCGAAGTTTTGCGAAGGCGACGCAACCGTGAAACAGGAAAATTCGGTAAGTTAAAATCGCTCATTAAATCTATTTTAGTCACGAATTACACGAATGGCACGAATAAAATCAGGAAAAAATAATTCGTTTTATTTGTGTAATTCGCGGCTAAAAAATTTCTCAATCTCGTCAGCAGTCTTGTAAGCATTTTTCACGCAGTCGCCGACGGAAATGCCTTTATAAAAATTACTGCAAAAGTAAATTTCTTTGTTTTTACGCTCAAATTCTTCGATGCTGCTTTCGACTTTTTCGTAACCTAAAAGATACTGCGGAATCGCTTTGCGCCAGCGTTTGATATGCGTGAATTCGGGTTTAACGCGCAAACCTAAAATGCTTTTTAGTTCTTCAAACACAATCTCAAGCAGTTCTTCGTCCGATTTTTCAAACAATTTCGCGTTACGCGCACCGCCGACAAAGTTCGTCAACAAATGATAACCGTCCGGCGCACGATTTTCAAAAACGGCGGAATTCCAAATCGTGCCGAGAATCTGGCGTTTTTCCGAACTCGGAACTAAAAAACCGAAACCGTCGAGGTTCTTTTCAAGCGATTCTTTCTTCACGCCAAAGAAAACCATCGCAATCGGCGGATAATAAATTTTTGCAAGCTGTTCGCTGAGACTGAAATCGAGATTTTCAATCAGTTTTGCGGCGGATTCGGCGGGCGTGGAAATTATCAAAGCGTCGAAAATGTTTTCATCGGAATCAGTTTTCACCAGCCATTTTCCATCTGCAAATTTTGCGATTCGTTCGACTTTCGTGTTTGTCCTAACACTTTCACCTAAACTTGCGGCGAGTTTGTCAGTCAAAGTCTGCACACCGTTGCGAAACGAAAATGTGCGCGGAAAATCTTTGTCGGCTTTTTCATCTTTTGAACGAAGCGAGCCGACGAACAAACTTCCATATTCCTTTTCGAGTTGATAAAGTCGCGGAAACGCCGCTCTGACGCTCAGGTTTTCAGGATTTCCCGCATAGATTCCCGCAATAAACGGATCAGCCGCCTTCTCGACGATTTCGCGCCCCAAACGCCGTTCAAAAAATGCGGCAACCGATTCATTTTCCGGCGATTTCGTTCTGACAAACGGTTCTTGAATAAGACGCAATCTGGCTTTCAAACTGAAATAGTCGTCCGTTGCCATTTTCGCCACGCTCATCGGCAGCGATTCGATTTTGCCGTTCTGCAAAACATAGCGTTTCTTATTCACCGGATTCGCCGCCAAAACTTCCGATTCAAGTTTCAACGCTTTTATCAAATCAACCAGACGCGGCGATTTTAGCAAACTGTTCGGCGCGTATTCAATCTTGAAATCATCAATCTCAACTGTCTGAATATTCCCGCCGATGCGCTCCGCTTTTTCAAACAACACTACTTCAAAACCTTTGTTTTTCAACAAAAAAGCGACAGTCAATGCCGAAATGCCACCGCCGATAATGCAAACTTTTTTCACCCGGAACCTCAATTTTTCGCCGACGCAGTTTCGGTTCTAAAGTTTTCCGCTTTTTGAAAGACAAGCTGCGCGAGCGCGTCAATAAATTTCGGCGAATAGTTTAAGCCTTCCGTTACTTCAAACTGCTCAACGCCTTTGTGTTCGGCTTCTTCCCGAAATTCGATGCCGACTTCAAAAAGCGTTTCGAGATGGTCGGAGGCGAAGGCAATCGGAACCAACAGCATCATTTTCGAGCCGGCTTTTGCCAACTCGTCAATCGTGTCGGGCGTGGACGGCGTGAGCCATTTTTGCGGTCCGACTTTCGACTGAAAACACAGGCGATGCGGGTTCTTCCAGCCGCCGCTGGCGCGGACCGCGCAGACGGTTTCGCAGATATGACCGGAATACGGATCGCCTTCGCGGACGAGCTTCATCGGGGTTCCGTGTGCGCTAAACAAAATGTCAACTTGGTCGCGCTGGTCGGCGGGGAATTTTTCCAAGCCTTGATTGATACGTTCGACGCAGGCTTCGATATACGGCGGAAAATCGTAATAATGTTCGATCAGAGTCCATTCGATGCTCGTGTTGCCGCGCAGTTTGAGATGCTTTTTCCATTCCTTAACGCTCGATTCGGTCGTCGCGGTCGAATACTGCGGGTAGAGCGGCAGCAGAATAACTTTCGTAATTCCTTCGCGTTCGAGTTCGTCCAAAACCTCTTCGGTGAACGGATGCCAGTAACGCATCGCGGCGTAAACCTTCGCGGGAAAGCGTTTGTTCAATTCGATTTCCAGCAGTCGGCATTGTCCGAGCGTGAATTCTTTGAGCGGAGATTTGCCGCCGATTTGTTTATACTGCTCCTGAATCTTCGGATGCCGACGGCTCGAAATAAACTTCGCCAGCGGCTTGCGAACCAGAAAGCTGCCCGGAAAATCAATAATATCCGGGTCAACAAACAAATTGTAAAGAAACGGTTCAACCGCCTCGAGCGAATCAGGTCCGCCGAGATTTAACAAAACTATACCGATTTTTTCTTGCATTTTTAAATCCTCTTTAGCCACAGATTTTCACAGATTAACTCAGATAAAAAGCAAAACAGATAAAAGTAATTCTTTGAAAATCATTCTCAAAATCCGTGTTTATCCGTGAAAATCCGTGGCTGAATTCTTCTCCTAAACCGTTTTGGAAAACACGGGCTTTTCCTTCATCATCTTTTCAAGGTATGCGTCAAAACACATCGCCACATTGCGAATAATCAAAATTCCCGCGCCGATGATTTTGATTTTGTCCGCGTTATTTTCCAATAAACCTTCGTTAATAAAAGTCTGCAATTTTGGAACATTCATAACAAAATACGTTTCAAAATCAATCTTGAATTTGCGTTCGATGTCGCGCTTGTCAATTTCCAGATGACACATCAACTGCATAATCGTCTCTTTCCGAACGTGGTCGTCGAAAGTCATCCGATAACCGACATTGGTCGCGGGAATTTGTTCGTCAACGCGCGTGTAATAATCTTTAATGTTCTTTAGATTCTGCGCGTAGATATTCTGAAACTGCGAGATTGCCGACAGTCCGAAGGCGTAAACGTCTGCGCCGGATTTCGTCGAATATCCCTGAAAATTGCGGTACAAAGTATTGTTTTTTTGCGCGATTGCCAACTCGTCGCTCGGTTTGGCGAAATGATCCATCCCGATATATTCGTAACCCGCCGCCGTCAATTTTTCAATCGTCATTTTCAAAATCTGCAAGCGTTCATCCGGCGACGGCATCGCGTTTTCGGGCATCACGCTCTGATGTTTTTTAAGCCACGGAACGTGCGCGTAATTGAAAACGGCAAGTCGTTCGGGAGAAATGTCAATAACTTTTTCAACCGTTTCCGCAAAACTCGTCCGAGTCTGAAACGGCAAACCATAAATTAAATCGAGATTGACGCTTTTGTAACCGAGTTCACGCGCCCAAACGACGGTTTGCCGCGTAATTTCTTCCGATTGCACACGGTTAATCGCTTCCTGCACCTGCAAATTAAAATCCTGCACGCCGAAACTCGTACGGTTGAAACCGATTTCTCTGAATGCTTCGAGATGTTCGCGCGTCAGATTTCGCGGATCAATTTCGACGCTCGCCTCTAAATCGTCGGCGAAATTAAATTTCGATTTGATAAACGTGCCGACATCGCGGATTTCGGCAGGCGTTAGATAAGAAGGCGTTCCGCCGCCGAAGTGCATCTGCTCGACTTTA
>JAYVGL010000345.1:0-22857 GCA_043772175.1 Pyrinomonadaceae bacterium
ACTGTGAAGGATTGCTCGAAACGAGCGAAGCCAAGATTCGGATTTGCGCGATTCGGCTAATTCTGCGGAGAATTGCTTAACTGCAAACAGGTTCTATATAGATGAAACAACAAAAAACTCCGCTCGTTCGAGCGGAGTTTTTTGCCTTTAGGAGTCCTGCAATGAATCTTTCGGAACTAATTAGCGATAAATATTCTCGCCGCGATTGTTGCGAAATTGATTTTCAAAGTAATCGGCATCTTCGGCGTTACGCGGAGTAACACCGACGACCATTCCGCCGTTGTTAATCCCTTCTTCGTATGCTTTAGCGTGTTCTTCGGGAATCCCCGAACCGATCAACGCGCCGACCAAACCGCCGGTCAAGCCGCCCGCGCCCGCACCCGCCAGAGCCGCCAACAAAGGTCCGGCGACAACCAATCCCAAGCCCGGAAGCAAAACGCTCGTGCCGATGGCGGCGATACCCGCGATGATTGCGCCCAGTGTTCCGCCGATTGCCGAACCCGTTCCCGCGCCTTCCAATGCTTTGCTGCCCAACTCCGAATCAGCATTATCGCCGCTGAACCAGGAATCGCGTGTTTTGTCCGACATCATTACATTGACATCATCTTTGCTGTAGCCGCGATCAATCGCCGAGCTGTATGCTTTTTCGGCACTTTCGCGGTCTTTAAACATTCCCGTCAAAACACGATTGCTGTCGGTGTTCGTCGTTCCAGTGTTGCTACCGACGACATCGTTATTTTCCTGTCTGGCATTACCCATCGCATTTTGTGCTTCGCCTTCGCGTTCGGTAGCGCGGTCGCCCGTCACTGCGCCGTATGCGTCCTTAACGTCTCCGACCACACGATCTTTGAATCCGCCCATTTCTTCTTTTACTGTTCCGTCGCTCATAATTAAATCTCCTTCCCTTTCTGTTTGATTTTATTTAGCTTGAAAAGCTATGCCCGTCAGTTAGCAAGCAACGTGCCATTTAGATCAAAACATCGGGAAACTCAATTGTTGATTAGGTTCTGCCGCCGCCGCCGCTTCGGACGAGCCTCCGGGGTTTGTTCTAATATCAAACATAATTTCTTTCATTCGTCTTTATTCGAGACAAATAATATAATCGTCAATCGAAGTCCCGACGCTGTTTGATTATTTTATGTTCAAATTTTTACTGATCCTGACGTTTATCAATCTGATGAGTTTTATCGCTTCGGCACAAATTACAGATGAAAACTTTCGTGTTTACGACGCGCAAGGCAACGCCGCGACGGTCTCGCAAATCGTTGAGGCAATCGGCAAATCCGATGTCATCTTTTTAGGCGAAAACCACGACGACGCGACGGCGCATTTTTTGCAAGCCGAGATTTTTAAGAAAGCCTTTGAAAAATACGGGAAAAATCGCAAAATCGCGCTTTCGCTGGAAATGTTCGAGCGCGACGTGCAGACGGTCGTTGACGAATATCTGAAAGATTTGATCACCGAAAAAAAGTTTCTCGACGACAGCCGCCCGTGGAATAATTATAAAACCGATTATCGTCCGCTGATCGAATTCGCCAAACAAAATTCTTTGCCGGTCATCGCCGCCAACGCGCCGCGCCGCTACGTCAATGTCGTTTCGCGCAGCGGGCGCGAAACGCTGAATTTGCTTTCGCCCGACGCAAAAAAATGGCTCGCGCCGCTGCCGTATTCCGCGCCGTCCGCCGAATACTCGAAAAAATTCAACGCGCTGATGGGCGACACGAAAAGCGAAGCGCATCCGCCGTCGAAGATTTTAGAAGCGCAGGCGTTGTGGGACGCGACGATGGCTTTTTCGATTGCGGAGTTTACGAAAAAAGAGAAATCCGCGCTCGTTATTCATCTGAACGGAAGTTTTCATACGGAAAACCGACTCGGAACCGCCGAACAGTTTTTGAAATTAAATCCGCAGGCGAAAATTACGGTTATCACGATGCGTTATGAAGACGATTTCAAAAACTTCGACAAATCAAAACACGAAAATCTCGGCGATTTCGTGGTATTGACCGACGCGAAGGTTCCGCGCAGTTTCAAGTGAAGACTTTAATTTGTGAAAAACAGCTTTGAAAAAGTCGTCGAATTGCTAAAGCTCGAAGCCGCCGCTATCGAACAATCGGCAGAGCGTTTGGAAAAATCGGTCGTCGAAAAAACGATGGCGATTCTCGAAAACTGCGAAGGGAAGATCGTCGTTCTCGGCATCGGCAAATCCGGCGTAATCGCGCAGAAAATCGCGCAGACTCTGACCAGCACCGGAACGGTCGCCGTTTTCGTTCATCCGTCGGACGCGCTGCACGGAAGTTTGGGGATTATGCAAACCGGCGATGTCGTCGTCGCGCTGTCCAATTCGGGCGAAACCGACGAGATTCTGCTGCTTCTGCCCGCAATCAAGGCGCGGAAAATATGTTTGATTTCGATTCTCGGCAATCCCGATTCGACGCTCGGAAGACAGTCGGACATCGTTCTCGACGCTTCGGTTGACAAGGAAGCGTGTCCTTTAAATCTCGCGCCGACGACTTCGACGACGGTCGCGCTCGCCATCGGCGACGCGCTGGCGATGACTTTGATGGAAGCCAAAAACCTGACCGCCGAAGACTTCGCCGCCAACCATCCGGCGGGACGTTTGGGCAAACGTCTGACTTTAAAAGTTGCGGATTTAATGTGTGAGAGTCCAAATATCAACCGGCACGCCAACTGGCTCGAAGTCGTCAAAGCAATTTCCAAATTCTCGCTCGGCGCGGTCAACGTCGTTGACGAAAACGGTAATCTGATCGGCATCGTAACCGACGGCGATCTGCGTCGAACGATTGAGAAAACCGCCCCGGAAAATTTTTCGAGTTTAACCGCCGAACAAATGATGACGGAAAATCCGACCGTCGCCGCCCCGTCAATGCTCGCCTACGCCGCTTTGCAAATGATGGAAAACCGCCCGATGCAAATCTCCGTGCTGCCCGTCGTCGAGGATAAAAAATGCGTCGGGTTATTGCGGCTGCACGACATTGTAAGGAGCGGATTATAAAATGGAAACGAAGAATTTGCTGCCGATCAGAATTTTGCACGACTTTGCGGCGCGCATCGAAAAACTCGATTTGGCATATATGCTGACGGGTTCGATGGCGATGATGGCATATTCGGTTTATCGTTTTACCGCCGATGTTGATGTGGTTCTGGAACTTCGGGAAGCGGATGCGAAAAGAATCATCGAGACTTTCGAGCCGGATTATTATGTCCCGCACAACTCGGTCAGCCGGGCGATTTTAAGTAAAAGAATGTTCAATCTCATTCATCAAGAAACGGCTTTCAAGATTGACTGCGTGATGAGAAAAGCGACGGATTTCCAACAATCCGCCTTTGAAAACCGGCGAAAAATTGATTTCTACGGCGGCGGCATTTGGATTATTACCAAAGAGGATTTGATTGTCTCAAAACTTTTATGGGCGAAGGAAAGCCGTTCGGAAAAACAATTGAGTGATGTCAGAAGTTTGATATTATCGGGAATTGATACGCCGTATGTCGAAGATTGGACGCAAAAGCTGGAAATTTTCGATTTGTTTGAGGAATGCCGAAAGGAACGAGAAGAATGAACGATACGCCGCCGGAAATGGAAAAAATGCAAATTGAAATGATGTTGAAACTCGGCGCGAATAAACGCATCGAGTTTGCCGGTGAAATGTTTATGGCGGCGCGTGAGTTGATTCTCGCATCCTTACCGAAGAATTTGTCGGAACGCGAAATAAAAACACACTATTACCGGCAAATGTATGGCGAACCGCTTCCCGAAGATTTCTTCAAAGACGAGGAATAGAAAGATGATGAAAAAAGTTTCGAGTTTGATGCTGGCGATTTTGATGTTCGCGTCTTTCGCCGGAGCGCAGACGGCGGAAGTTACCGTTTCCTTGAACGAACAGTTTTTCGACGCACTGCTCGACGCGATTTTCAAAAATTTCGACGCGCCGGAATTTCCTTTGGCGGAAAATAAGCCTGAAGTTCGGAGTCGGAAATCGGTTAAATTGCAAAATAGCTTGGTCGAAAACCGGAAACCGATTTGTAACGAATCAATTCGTCTGCTCCGGGAAGTGAACGACGTGCGAACGACGGTTAGGTTTCGCGGCGGAAAGATTTACGCGCCGATTGCTTTTTCCGGCGCATACAATCCGCCGCTGATCGGCTGTCTCGAATTTCAGGGTTACGCGGAAACGAACATTGACCTCGAATTCGACCGTCAAAGCCGCAAACTCGTCGGGCGCGTTCGCGTTCTCAGCGTTAATCTCGGCGGCGTAACCGATCTGGCGAGCGGCGTTTTATCGAAGCTCGTGCAAAGTTCGATTGACAAAAGAATCAACCCGATTGAGATTCTGCAAACCGATAAATTATCTTTTATAGTTCCTCTGCAAAACTCCAACGGTTCGCTGCGAATGAAGGCGACCGGCGTTCGGACGGAAATCGCCGATGGTGTGCTTAATGTTAATATCGGTTATGAGTTTTCAAAAAATTAACAAGAAAACGCCGGCGAAATTTGTTTTCGCCGGCGTTTTTTTGATTGATTGTCGCAGATATTAGTATTGACCGAAAGCTCCGAGCGGAGTATCGCCTGTATCTCCGAACTGTTGCGATTGAAAATTGTCGAACTGAGTGCTGATGTAGTAAAAGGTTCGATTGGAAGGTCTCCAAACAGCGATGTCGTGCCGGTTGTCGCCGTCGTAATCGCCGCGCACGGGAATGTCGCCGCCGCCCATAAAAGTCGGGTCGGCAATGCCGAAGCGCGTTCCGGTGACTGCGCCGGTCGCCGAATTTCGGACATGCCAGATGGCTCGTGCGCTGGGGTTGGTCTGACGGCAGGCGACAAAGTCGGTTTTTCCGTCGCCCGTGTAATCGGCGGGAGTAATGCTGTAATCCGAATCGTAATTGCCGTAAGAAAACTTGGTAACGCCGAATAAGGAATTATTTAACAAGGCTCCGGTAACGGAATCGCCGATGTAATAATTAACCGTTGCCGTCGAATTTCCCTGAGCATCGGTCGCAGTATTACGGTTGAGCAAAACGAATTCGTCTCTGCCGTCGCCGTTGAAATCGGCTCCGTTGAAAATAGCGGTTCCTTCCAAGTTGGAACTAGGCGACGCGATACTGCCGAAATAAACCGTTCTAAGCGTGTTCGTGCTGCTCAACAAACTGAACCAGACCAGATTATTGTTGTCCGCCGTGCCGAAAGCCCGAACCGTCGTGTAGTCAACTTTGCCGTCGCCGTCATAATCGCCCGGCGCAACGCTGTCGAGCGTTCCGTTGCCGAACTGCACGGTGCGTTTCGATTGCCGGAACAGCGGAGGCGGCGAGCGGGAACTGCGCGAGGTAGAAAATACCCTGCTGCTGTCCGGGCGGAGCCGCGTTCGGTGGGTTGCGAAAAACGGCTAATTCCGTTTTTCCGTCGCCGTAGTAATCGCCGACCGCAATCGAATCGCCGTCGCCCGATACGCCGTCGCCGGTCAAACCGTAATTAAACCGTCTGATAAGTGCTTGATTGGGAAGCGGGCTTGCCGGATTGCCGAGAACTTTCCAGTTAATCGGACCGCCTGTATTAAAAGCGACCGTTACGAAGTCCGTCGTGCCGTTGCCGTTAAAATCGAGAAACTTATTGCTCGCGCCGCCGCTCGGCGCACTCTGCACATCATTGTCCGTCTGAGCTTTAACCACCGCGTTTGCGCCCAAAAATAAAGCGGCTACCGTGATTCCGGTCAAAGCGAAACCGCTGAACAGCGAGCGCACTTTTTTGATATTTTTCTTCAAAAACATTTTTTCTCCTCCAAAAGTTAGTTAAAAAGCAGAACGCAAATTCTCATCCCAACAATTTTGAAGCGTCAAAAATAAATCAGATTGTCGGGAGCTGAATAAAAATTTGCAGAAAGTCAAATTTTTTACAGAGATGAAATTACTCTTTTTCGTAGAATACTGTCAATGGAATTCGAGCGAAAAAGGCATCGGCGATTTAAATATCGGTAACAGCGAAAACGGGTTTATTTCTCACTTTATTACTCGCTGTTAGTGGACGTTAACCGAAATCTCGGAAAATTTGGCGCGTTTGATTTGTCAGTCAAACGCATTCGTGTCTAAACTCAGAACTATGAATCTGCCTCTGGTCGCTATCATCGGTCGTCCGAACGTCGGAAAATCAACGCTTTTCAATCGCCTGACGGAAAGCCGTAAATCTATCGTCGGCGACGAACCGGGAATCACCCGCGACCGCATCTACGGCGAAGTCGAGTGGAACGGTAAAACCTTCCGGCTGGTTGACACGGGCGGCATCGTGCCGGACGACGACGCGATTATTCCGTCGAACATCTTTAAGCAGGCATCGAACGCGATTGCCGAGGCGCAGGCGATCATCTGGGTTCTGGATTCACGCAGCGGCGCGATTCCGCTCGATGAAGAAATCGGAATTTTATTGCGAAATATCGGCAAACCAATTTTTATCGCGGCGAACAAATCCGAAACGAGAAAGGTCGAAGAGGAAGCCGCCGAATTTTACAAATTCGGTTTTTCGCTGACTCCGGTTTCCGCCGAACACGGCAACGGTGTCGGCGAACTGCTCGACGAAGTTTTTGCGGTGCTGACTTTTGAAGAGGAAGTTGAAGAGGAAGAACAGGACGAAATCAAACTCGCCATCATCGGTCGTCCGAACGTCGGCAAATCTTCGCTTTTGAATAAAATTCTCGGCGAAGAAAGAGTTATAGTCTCGCCGATTGCCGGAACGACGCGCGATGCGATTGACACGGAATTAACGGTTGACGGGCAGAAATTTCTGCTGATTGACACGGCGGGAATCCGGCGCAAAGGCAAGACGACGGAGATGTCGGAAAAACTTTCGATCATTATGGCGCGGAAAGCCCTGGAACGCGCTCACGTCGCTATTTTGGTGATTGATGCCGTCGAAGGTTTCGCCAACACGGACGCGAACATCGCCGGTTACGCTCTTGATTCCGGGTGCAGTTTGATAATCGCGGTCAATAAATGGGACGCGATTGAGGAAAAAGAAACGAACACGGCGAACAAGTTTGAAGAAAATCTGCGCTACAAAATGAAGTTTCTCGATTGGTCGCCGATTCTCACGATTTCGGCGTTAACCGGACAGCGCGTAAATAAAATTCTGCCGATTGTCCAGAAAGCCAGTGCCGCCAGAAGTCGGCGCATCACGACCTCGAAACTCAACGACTTCTTCGAGCAAACCGTGGCGCAGCCGCGAGTCGGCGGCGGAACCGCGCCCGGCAGCGGCGGGAGCAGCGTTCGCCTGCACGTTCAATACATCACGCAAGCCGGAATTCGCCCGCCGACGTTCGTCATCTTCACTTCCGGCGGTTCGGGCGGCAAAGGCGGACTGCATTTTTCGTATCTGCGCTATATCGAGAATCAACTGCGCGAAAAGTTCGACTTCTTCGCCACGCCGATTCGTCTAAAAGAAAAGCACAAAACGAAAAAGAAATAAATTTTTATGGCTATTGTTTTGCTTTCAATCAGACTGATACTTCTTGCAATTTTCGCGCTCGCCGGAATCGGCAAATTGCTCGATCTAAAAGGCTCGGAAAAAGCGGTCAAGGATTTTGGAACGCCGAAGGAGTTTGCAAAATTCTTCGCGGTTGCGCTGCCGTTTGCGGAGATTGTTTTTGCGGTTTGTCTGCTGTTTGTCGAGACTTCGTGGATCGGCGCAATCGGCGCGATGATGTTACTTTTGACGTTCATCGGCGGGATGATTTGGCAGCTTTCACAGGGCAACGCGCCGGATTGCCACTGTTTCGGGGCGATTCATTCGGAGCCGGTTTCGAGGAAAAGTTTGATTCGCAACGTCGTTTTCGCGGTGCTGGCTTTCGTATTGATTTTGAGCGGGAAAAATAATCAAGGCGCGAGTCTTTTCGATTCGGCGGCTGATTCGAGTGGGAATTTTATGGCTTTAATGACAGGTTTGGCGACGGTCGGATTGTTGGCGGTCGCGGTGCTTTATCTCAAAAAAATCTCGGAGCAGCAGACGCAGATTATGCGGCGCATCGAGATTTTGGAATTTACCGCGCTCGACGGCGGACGCGAAGTTCTTCGAGAAGATGTCGCCGCCCCGACGACGGGTTTGCCGATTGGTGCGCCCGCGCCGGATTTTGTTTTGCCGGATGTCAACGGCAAACAGATTTCGTTTGAAAATTTGCTGATGCAGGCGAAACCGATGCTTTTCTTTTTCGTCAGTCCGGCGTGCAAACCGTGTGCGGCTCTGCTGCCGGAAATCGAAAAATGGCAGACGGAATTAAAAGGCAAGTTAAATTTTATTTTTGTCAGTAGCGGTGATGTCAAAGAGAATCTGGACAAATTTGCCGGCACGACGCTCAAACAGGTTCTGCTGCAAAAAGACCGTGAAATCGCTTTACGATTCGGCGCGGAGTGGACACCGACGGCGATTTTAGTTAACAATGACGGCACGATTGCGAGCCGTGCGGCGGTCGGCGATAAGGCGATTCGGGATTTATTTGACGGCGTGAAAGCGCAGATTGACACGACGGAGATTCTTTTGATCGGCGATAAAAACGACGCGCTGACAGACAAACTCGGCGAAGACGTGCCGGAATTTTTCGAGAACGACATCAACGACAAACTCGTCGCGTCGGAAGATTTGCGCGGCAAAAAAACCCTGATAACTTTTTGGAGTTTAACGTGCGGCTACTGCCAGCAAATGCTCAAAGATTTGCAGGATTGGGACAAGACTAAAGGCGCGGACGAACCCGATTTGCTTTTGTTGTCGGAAGGCAAACCCGAACCGCACCGCGAACTAAATTTACGGTCGCCGATTATTCTCGACAACGAAAACAAAATCTCCGAAAAACTCGGAATGAGCGGCACGCCGTCGGCGGTTTTAGTCAACGAATACGGCAAAATCGTTTCGGAAACGGCGGTCGGCGCGGAGAAGATTTGGACTTTGATCGGCAGGAGAAAATGATCTTATGGCAGCGATAACCGTTGACGAAGGAAAACTAAAGGATCTAATTAAAACGGCTTTGATTGACGTGCTTGAAACGCGGCGCGATTTGATGCAGGAAATAGTTGAAGAGGCGATGGAGGATTTTGCGTTTTCGCAGGCAATTGATGAGGGAATGAAAAGCGAAACGGCTTCCCGCGACGAAGTTTTTGCGATTTTGGACGGCAGCCGATGAAAGTTGAATTTCGCAAAAGTTTCGTCAGGGACATCAGAGGCGTTTCCGACAAGAATCTCCTAAAAAAAATTGAAAGAAGCAATCGAAACGGCGGAGAATGCACCGTTGTTGAATGATTTACCGAATTGTAAAAAGTTAAAGGGCGAAGACGGCTACTTTCGTTTAAAAATCGGCGATTATCGTCTCGGTTTCGCTTCGGATGACGAGACGTTGATTTTCGTCAGATTCCTCCACCGAAAAGACATCTATAAATTTTTCCCTTAAATGAATAAACCGATAGATTGGAAAGTAATCGCGCAGGAAGGCGAAGCGCGGGCGGGAATCTTACAAACGCGGCGTTCGGTGATCGAAACGCCGGTTTTTATGCCGGTCGGGACGCAGGGAACGGTCAAAGGCGTGCGTTTTGAATGGCTCGAAGACGAGATGGATGCGCGAATTATTTTGGGCAACACATATCATCTGTTTTTGCGTCCGGGCGCGGATTTGATTAGACGATTCGGCGGTCTGCATAAATATACGACGTGGAAGCGTTCGTTTTTAACCGATTCGGGCGGCTTTCAGGTCTTTTCCTTAACCGAATTGCGGAAGCTGACCGAAGAAGGTGTGGAATTTCGGTCGCATTTGGACGGCGATAAAAAGTTTCTGTCGCCGGAAGTTTCGATGGAAATTCAGTCGGCGTTAGGTTCGGAAATCGTGATGGTTTTCGACGAATGTCCGCCGGGCGATGCCGGAATTGACATCACGCGCAAGAGTTTGGAGTTGACGGCGCGGTGGGCTTTGCGGTCGAAAAATCGGTTTGACGAACTGCAAAGCGAGGGTTTAGACACCGGATTTGTCGAAAATGCGGCGTTCGACACGGAGAAACAACCAACCGATACTGAAAAACAATACTTCGATACTGAAAAACAACCAACCGATACTGAAAAACAATACTCCGATGGGAAAAAACAATGCTCCGATGGGGAAAAACAACGCTCCGATGGGGAAAAACAGTTGACCGACGCAGAAAAACAATCGTCCGGTGTGGAAAAACAGGCATCCGATAGAGAAAAACAACCGTCCGACACAGAAAAACAATACTCCGATGTAGAAAAACAACCGACAGATGCGGAAAAACAGCAATCGGATAAGAAATCACAACGAGTTATCGAATTGAGCGGACGACAGGCGTTATTCGGCATTGTGCAGGGCGCGGGACATTTGAATTTGCGGCGTGAAAGTCTCGATAAAACGGTGGAAATCGGATTTGACGGTTACGCTATCGGCGGTCTGAGCGTCGGCGAAGAGAAATCGGTGATGTATGAAGTGCTTGATTTTATCGCGCCGCAGATGCCGCAAGACGCGCCGCGTTATTTGATGGGTGTCGGAACGCCCGAAGATTTAATCGAGGCGGTGTATCGCGGCGTGGATATGTTCGACTGCGTGATGCCGACGCGCAACGGACGCACCGGCAGTGCCTTTACTTCGTACGGGAAAATCAACATTCGCAACGCAAAATTCGCCGGAGACGACGCGCCGCTGGACGAAAATTGTCCGTGTTCGGTCTGCCGCCGATATTCGAAAGCCTACTTACGGCATCTCTATCAGGCGAAGGAAATGCTGGCGGCGACTTTGATTTCGCACCATAATCTCGCATTCTTTCTTGACTTAATGCGGCAAGTTCGGCAATCTATCAAATCCGGCAATTTCAATAAATTCCGACAGACATTTCTCGACAAAATTAAGGAAAGCGAATCCGCAGATAAGTAACAGGCGTTTGATAAACACTCTGCAAATGTATATTATGGTGTTTTTCCTTTCTGCAACAAACAAATGAACTTTCTATTTTTACTTTTTCAGGGCGAAGGCGGCGGAAGTATTTTTTCATCCGTGCTGTTGTTCGCACCGATACTTTTGATTTTTTACTTCATACTGATTCGCCCGCAGCAAAAACAACGCAAAGAATTAGCCGCGCTGATCGCCGAGTTGAAAATCAACGACGAAGTTGTTACCAACGGCGGCATCATCGGCAAAATCAAAGAAGTCCGCGACACGAGTTACATCATTCAAAGTGCCGACAAATCTTTTCTCGAAATTGCGCGAACCGCCGTTATTGGGAGACGTGCGGAAGATAAAATAGTCTAACGAAAGGGAAACGCGATTTCTCGCGTCAGCAGCTCGCAACAAAATGAAAAACAACGGTTTACTAATCAGAACAGCCATCATCGTCGTTATCACGATAGTCGGTATTTATTTGGTTTTCGGTCCGCGCGGCAATGTGTCGGCGGACAGCTTTACGCTGCAGGGCATCAAAAACAATCTGGCGAACAATATCAATCTCGGCTTGGACTTGAAAGGCGGCTCGCATCTGGTGATGCGCGTTAAAACCGAAGATTATTTGAGAAAACTCACGGAAAACAACGAAGGCGCGGCACTCGCCGCCGCCAAAGAAGCGCAGCTGCCGGTCGCCGATGCGAGTTACATTGCCGAAAATAACAATTATCAAATAACGCTGAACCTGACCGATGCTTCCAGAGCGGAAGAAGTCGTTAATGCCGTTAAGAAAAAAGTTGATCTGGTTAATTGGACGCAAAGCACAAGTGGAAGTTCAGTGATTTGGTCATTGCCTTTGCAAATTCAGTCCAAACTGAAAGAACAGGCGACCGATCAGGCTTTAAAGATTATTGACAGCCGCATTAACGGCTTCGGTGTTAAGGAGCCGACTTTGCAAAGACAGGGCAAACCCGATTCGGGGCAGATTCTGCTGCAAATGCCGGGCGTTGAAAACCCGGAGCGCGTCAAATCTCTGGTCGGCGAAACTTCGCGGCTTGAATTGATGAAAATCGTTACGCCGCCGAATCCTTCGCCCGTGCAAACCTACCCGACGAAAGAGGCGGCACTGGCGACCATCGGCGGCAAAGAAACCGATACGCGCAAAATTCTTCCATACGCCGAACGCGACGAAACGCCGACCAACGCTCAAAATCCGCAGCCGCCGAAGCCGAAACAATACGTCGTCGTCGAATCACCGGCGGTCGTTGACGGGAGCGAGTTGCGCGACGCGGCGGCGATTCAGGGCAGAGCGGGCGGCAGCGAATACCAAATTTCGTTTTCGTTCAAACCTTCGGGAGCGCAGAAGTTCGGCGAATGGACGGGCAAAAACATCAACAACTATATGGCGGTCGTCTTGAATGACGAAGTGAAATCAGCCGCTTACATCAAATCGCAAATCTTTGATTCGGGCGAAATCTCCGGCAGATTTACCAAAAACACCGCCGATGACTTGGCTCTGAGTTTGAAATCCGGCGCACTTCCGGCAGCTATCGAATATCAGGAAGAACGCACGGTCGGACCGAGTTTGGGCGCGGATTCGATTCGGGCGGGCGTTTCGGCTTCCATCGGCGGTTTGGTTCTGGTCGTTTTGTTTATGCTGTTCTACTATCGCGGTTCGGGCATTAACGCCGTGATCGCGCTGCTTCTGAATATGATTTTGACGATGGCGGCACTCGTCGTCTTCGGCTCGACGCTGACGCTGCCGGGAATTGCCGGTTTGATTTTGGGAATCGGGATGGCGGTTGACTCGAACGTGCTGATCTTCGAGCGTATTCGTGAAGAATTGCGGCTCGGATTTAATCCCGCCGAATCGGTTAAACTCGGTTTCGACCGCGCTTTCGTTACCATTATTGACACGCATATCACGACGATTATTTCTTCGCTGATCTTGTATCTTTACGGTTCGGGTCCGATTAAAGGATTTGCCGTAACCTTGATTATCGGCTTGTTGATAAATTTGTTCACCGCCGTTTTTGTTTCGCGCACGATTTTCAATTGGGTTTTGAGCAGAAATCCGAAGATGGAGAAAATCAGCATTTAGTTTACTGGTAGCAAAAGATGTTTAATTTATTTCAAAATATCCACATTGATTGGCTTGGAAAGCGGCGGGTCTTTATCGCGTTCTCCATTTTTGTAATGCTTGCGGGACTGGTTTCGTCAATGGGACGACAGTTTACGCCGGGCGGCACGGAAGCCTTCAATCTCGGCGTTGATTTTAAGGGCGGCACGGTCGTAACCGCGAAATTTAAAGGCAATCGTCCGTCGGACGACGACATTCGCGGCGCATTGAATAAGGCTGGAGTATCCGACCCGGTAATCCAAGCCTCGACCGACAAGCCGGACGAGGTTTTGATAAAAGTTCCGCTCAGGGAAAACACGGAAGTTGCGACACAGACGGGTGAGCCTGACAATTCGCAAACCACTCAAGTTCAAGCCGGTCGCACAACGGTGAAAACCGCACTCGACACCTTCGGCAAAGAAGCCGACGGTGAAAACACGCTCGATTCCGTCCCCGATGCCGCCTACAAAATTATCGGCACGGATTCAGTCGGCGCGGTTGCCGGCTCGCAGCTAAGAAATCAAGCCGTTCTAGCGACGCTTTTAGGTTTGGTCGGCATTCTCTTTTTCATTGCGTTTCGATACGATTGGACTTACGCGGCAGGCGCGGTCATCGCCGTTTTCCACGACGTGATTATGGTTCTGGCGTTCTTCTCGATTTTTCAATGGGAGATCAATCTAACCGTGATCGCCGCGATTTTGACGATTGTCGGATTTTCGGTTAACGACTCAATCGTGATTTTCGACCGCGTTCGGGAAAATTTAGCCGTCAATCGAACCGACTCTTTATTCAAGATTACCAACGATTCGATCAACCAAACGCTTTCGCGCACGGTCATCACTGCCGGTTTGGTGCTTTTATCAGTATTGGCTTTAGTTATCTTCGGCGGCGAAGTGCTGCGAAGTTTTTCGCTTGCTCTGCTGGTCGGCATAATTTTGGGAACTTACTCGACCATCGCCATCGCCAGTCCGATTGCCATCTGGTGGCAAGGCAAACTCGGCTCGGCGAAAACAAAAACGGCGGAAGTTCAGAAGACTGATAAATTGGCTTCGGCTTCCCGTCGTTCGGTTTCGAGAAGACCGATAGCGCGGTAGAATAGTATTGTCGAGAGTTTATAGTAATTACTTGGTTTCAGTTTTTTTGCGAAGCGAAAGTTCAAGCAAAAAGTCGAGATTTCAAGAAAAAAGTCGGTGATTTTTCTTGACTTTCCGAGTCTAAGGTTTTAGACTTCAAGACGTTGCTGGTCAATTGAATATTTCGTATCTGCTTTTTTCCGTTCGCGTGAAACTGCGTTGGGGAAGCTGTGGAACTTTTGTGAGTAAGACCGGCAAAAGTCCGACGATTCCGCACCGAAACAATTAGAGAAGTTCAAGCGCAAAAAAGCCGATTATCTTTCAAGTGAAATCGTAGAAGCAATAGTACGACGACAACTTGATGTGTAGTCTTTATCATCTAGGCAATTATAAAGTTTCGTAACTCTTGACCCGTCTGGCACCGGAATCGCAGGGAGGAAAATAAAATGTTAGATCAGTTAGTTGAATCAAAAAGCAATTCGGTAGAAAACAACCGACGAAGCGTGTTTTTGCTGATTACCTTAGTTGTTATGGTTTTGATACTGGGCGGCAGTTGGATGCGTAGTTTGTTCGCCAAAGATTATGCCGGACTCGGTTCGGGGGACTTGGAATTGTCCAGTTTGGTCGCTCCGGTTCCGATGGCGGAGGACGAGCCGCCGCCGCCGCCGGAAAAAGAACCGGAGAAGCAAGTCAAGGCAGCACCGAACGCCGACGTGCGAAAGGAAATTTTCCAAGATATGAATGAGTCGCCGAAGCCGCCGACTGAAGTCAGCACTGCTAAACAAAATATCCCGGCGCGTCGCCCGAATGTTTTAACCGTACAGGGCGACAAAAACTTAAGTGCCGACAACGCAGTTTCTTCGGATTATAAAGGTCCGGTCAGCACGGATAACAAAGGTATCGTCGGTCCGGGCGGAGTTCCTAACAACGGTAACGATACCGGCGGAACCAAACCGCCGCCGCCGCCGCCGCCGCCGCCCGCCCCGCCGAAGCCGGTAGTGCCAAAGAAAATTTCGGGCGGTGTGTTAAATGGTAAGGCAACGAGTTTACCGAAGCCGCCATATCCGGCAGCCGCCAGAGCCGTCCGCGCATCGGGCGCAGTTAATGTTCAGGTGACGATCAGCGAAACGGGAAGCGTCGTTTCGGCGAGTGCCGTTTCCGGTCATCCGCTTCTGCGGCAGGCGGCTGAACAAGCGGCACGGTCAGCGCGATTTGCTCCGACGATGCTTTCCGGTCAGCCGGTCTCCGTAACGGGCGTTATCGTTTATAACTTTGTTCCGTAGAGAATAATTTTCGGGGGAAGTCGAGATGTTTCCTTCTCCCGAAACACCACATTTGCAATTATAAAATTTTCGATTCTTTTGGAGGATAAATATGACTTTTCTAGTAAGTTTTTTAGGCTTGTTTTTACTTTTCGCAGAGGGCAAACTCTCTTTCGGCATCTACGACATCGCAAAGAGTTTGACGATTCCGGGCTGGATCGTCATCAGCGTTCTTTTGTTGCAGTCAATTTATATGATTGCCGTCGGCATCGAGCGTTTGTTAACCTACAACAAAGCTAAATCACAATCTCGACAGTATGCGCCGAAAGTGGCACAGGCATTAAAAACCAGCAACATTGACGAAGCGATCAATATCAGTGACCGCCACAAGGATTCGCATTTGGCGATGGTCGTGTCGTCGGGTTTGAAGGAATTCGTCGCCCATCAAGGCAACAGCGATATTTCGGGCGACGAAATGGAAGCCTCGAAACGAGCTTTGCAGAGAGCGATTGCGGTAAAAACTGCTGAACTCAAACGCGGTTTATCCGGTTTGGCGACGGTCGGTTCGACCGCCCCGTTCGTCGGTTTGTTTGGAACGGTCGTCGGTATTATCGGCGCGTTCGTCGCTTTGGCATCTGCTGAAAATGCCGGTATCGGCGCGGTCGGAGCGGCGATTGCAGAAGCGTTGGTAGCAACGGCTTTCGGTATCGCGGTAGCAGTTCCGGCGGTTTGGATGTTTAACTACTTTACCAATAAGGTTACGAGTTTCAGCGTTGAAATGGAAAACTCGGCTTCGGAATTGGTAGATTACTTTCTAAAACAAAGAACTAAAAACTTGAACAGTTAGTTTTGTAAGACCTTAAGAATTATTAAAGGGGAGATATTGTTATGGGAGCAAAAGTTGGCGGCGATGACGAATATAATTCGGACATTAACGTAACTCCGATGGTTGACGTGATGTTGGTGCTATTAATCATTTTTATGGTTGTTACACCGCTGTTGCAGCAAGGAGTTTCCGTTAATCTGCCGCGAGAAATGATAAGCCCGGATGAAGACGGTGATATTGCAAAAGATACTTCGGTAATCGTTGCAATTCCCGACAACAGTAATTTTTATATAGGTAAAGATCAGTATCCACTGGCAACCTTGGGCGAACGAATTAAAACTCTGATGCAGGATAAAGCACCGGAAAAACGGATTGTTTACATTAAAAGTGGAGTCGAGGTTGATTACGGAAAGGTAGTCGAAGCCATTGATACGATTCGCAAACAGGATATTGATAAGATTGGTTTGGTGGCTGACAAAAAGAAAGACAGTGGATCTGCCGCCCCGAAGTAATTTTGATGAAATCTAGGGAGTTGTAAATATGGGAATGTCATCAGGTGGCTCCGGCGGAGCCACACCAAACATTAATGTAACGCCGTTAATTGACGTTTTGTTGGTGCTTTTGATTATCTTTATGGTCATTACCCCGACCAAACCGCATAAATTCGAGGCGAAAGTTCCGGCGGAACCGAAGCCGGACGATCAGACGGTAGCAAAACCAAATCCATTGACTCTAGTTGTAGCAATCAATAACTCTGATAAGAAAGTTACATTGAATAACAACGAAGCCTTGGGAGATGTTTCGGATGCCAGTGCCTTAACCACTCGCCTGTCGGCGATTTTCAAAGAGCGTGAGGCGACCGGAGCTTTTCGAGAAGGCACTAATGAAGTGGAAAAAACGGTTTTTATAAAATCGCCGCGGTCAATGAAATACGGTGAAGTTGTGCGGGTGATTGACGCGGTGAAACAAGCCGGGGCGCAGCCGATTGGTCTGCAAATTGACGATTTAGCAGAATAAACTTAGTCCGCCGTGATAAAGTCCAACCAATCACCGACTTTTAATTACGGCGAAAATAATGGAGTCGAATCAAAATGAGGTTTTCTCGTTTAGGGATATTATCGGTAATTTTACTAACGGTTCTAATGGGAGCCAACTGCTCGTATTACAATCAAATCATCACTCGGAAGAATCTGGTTGACGGTGGTCAAGCCTACAAAGACAGAAAATTCGAGGATGCCGAAAGGTTGTTTCGTTATGCAGTCAGCCGTGATCCGCAAGGTCAGAGCAAAGAGGGTAAAGCGGCACAATTGTTCTTAGCGCGAACTCTGCATTCAAGGTTTATCGGAAATCGTCAGAATCCTTCATTAGCGGAGGAAGCGATTCAGGAATATAAAAAAGTGTTAGCGGAAGACGTTGGCGATCAAAATTCCTTTAACGCCGTCGCCAATCTTTTGGAAAATCTCAACAAAGATGACGAATGGCAGCAATGGGTAACGCAGCGGGCTGACAATCAATCGGTTCCTGCCGTCCAGCGTGCCGAAGCATTGACCAAACTGGCAGCTAAGAAATACTCTTGCGCGAATGATATTTCCGATGTCGAGCCGGTTAAGAAGACGGTTAATAAAGACGGCAAATCAGTTTTTGAATTCACCAAACCGCAAGATCCGGCAACTCTTGAAACATTCAGAAAATGTATTCAAGACGGAACTGAAATAATTGATCGGGCGGAAAAACTCGACACTAACAGCGATGCCGTTTGGTCATACAAAGCGAATCTCTTGGTTCAGCAAACGCGGCTGGCTGAGATGGAGGGCAACAAGCAGCAGCAGGCAGAGCTTAAATCGAAAGCCGATATAGCCAAAGCCAGATTCAGCGAGTTGGCGGCGATTAGAAAACAAAAGGAAGACGCTGAAAAAGAAGCTAAAGAGAAAAAGGAAGGCACTGCAAACGCTAACAAGTAGAAAGATTTCCTAAAATAACTTTCGGTGAAGGTGATACTCAATTACAGTGTAAATTGAGCATCACCTTTTATTTATTACAAAAAAGGGTAAATCATAAAATTTATGATTCGTATCGAAGATGTCATCCAAAAGGTCGAGAAGAATCGCCCGGAGCCGAATATAGATTTAATTCGGCGAGCGTATCTCTTTTCGGCGATGCACCATCGCGGGCAAAAACGCGCTTCGGGCGAACCGTATCTGATTCATCCTTTGGAAGTCGCCGATATTTTGGCGGATATGCGGCTTGACGAAACGAGCGTTTCGACCGGATTGCTTCACGATGTCGTTGAAGATACGCTGGTTGACCTCGACACGATCCGCGAATACTTCGGCGATGAAATCACTCGTCTGGTTGACGGTTTAACGAAGATCGCGCACATCAGCAATCTTTCCAAAGAAAAACAGCAAGCCGAAAATGTCCGCAAGATGGTTCTGGCGATGATCACCGATGTTCGGGTGGTGCTGATAAAACTCGCCGACCGTCTCCACAATATGCGGACGATGAGTTTTCTCAAACCCGAAAAACGCGCCCGCATTTCTCAGGAAACACTCGATATCTACGCGCCGATTGCTCATCGGTTGGGAATGGGAAAATTGCGAAGCGAACTCGAAGACTTGGCATTTCAAAATATTTATCCTGAAGAATATAAACATCTCTCAAGAGAGGTCGAATCGCGCCGCGTTGAGTTGGAGGCGATGATCGAGCGAATAACCGGCACGATTAAAGAAAAACTCACCGAGAACGACGTGCCGTTTATCGAAGTTCAAGGTCGCGTCAAACGCCTGTATTCACTCTGGAAAAAATTGAGAAAGCGAAAATTGACCATTGAAGAGGTTTATGATTTGATCGCTGCGCGAATTATCACGCCGAACGACAAAAAGAATTGTTATCTGGCATTAAGCGTGATTCACGACGTTTGGACACCCGTTCCCGAACGGTTCAAGGATTGGATCGGCAATCCGCGCGACAACCTTTATCGTTCGCTGCATACATCGGTGATCGGCGACAACGGGCTGTCTTTTGAAGTGCAGATTCGGACGGAAGAAATGCACCAGATCGCTGAAGAAGGCGTGGCGGCGCATTGGAAATATAAGGAAAACAAACTCGGCAAGCAGGAAGACGACGCGAGCCTCGACGAGCTTCGCAAAACCGTTGAAAGACTCTTGCTGCCGCTCGTCGAAACCACGCGGGAAAATGAAGATTCGGAAGAATTTATCGAATCCCTAAAACTTGATTTATACCCGAAAGATGTTTACGCCTTCACGCCGCGCGGGAAAATTATTCAGCTTCCGCGCGGCGCGACTCCGCTTGATTTTGCTTACGCGATTCACTCGGAAGTCGGCGACACCTGCACCGGCGCGAAAGTGAAAGGACGTATCGTACCGCTTCGCACCGAAATTCAAAACGGCGATGCTATCGAAATTTTAACCACACCGAACTCGAAACCGTCTGGCGACTGGTTGAATTACGTTGTAACTTCAAAAGCGCGAAATCGTATTCGACACTGGATTGCCGATCAGCAACGCATTGAATCAATCGAAATCGGACGAAAACTGTTGGAAAAAGAAATTGATAAATTTCGATTGTCGCCAAAAAAACTCATCAACAATGAAAATGAAATGAAGCGCATCGCCAACGAATACGGTTTAGGCAGAGCCGAAGATTTACTGGCTTCGGTCGGTTACGGCAGAACTTTACCGCGCAACATTTTAGCAAAGTTTTTAGGCGCGGAAAAATTCGCCGAACTCGACCCGGAAAAGAAAAAAGAAACGCGGCTCGAAAGCGGTGTCAAAGCGGTTAAAAAATTTATCGGCTTGGGCGAAGACGCAATTATCGTCAAAGGCGTGGACAATCTTTTGACGACCCGCGCCCGCTGCTGTAACCCTTTGCGCGGCGAGGAAATCGTCGGCTATATTTCCTTGGGCAAAGGTATCGTGGTTCACAACAAACGCTGCAAAAACGTCCAGCAATTGATGGTCAACCGCGAACGCATCGTTGATGTCGAATGGGCGAAAGGCGACGAACAGCAGATTCAGTCGGTCAGGCTGTTGGCGACGACGGAGAACCGGACGGGAATGCTCGCCGGAATTACCAACGCCATTGCCGAAATCAAAACCGGAATCCGCGATGCCCGCGCCGAGGTTTCCAAGCAGGATCGCGGCTTGATCGAAGTTACGATTGAGGTTTTCGATAAAAAACATCTTGATAAAGTAGTCAATTCCATACAGCAAGTGCCGGGTGTTATAGCCGTCGAACGAGTTAATTATTAGACTTCAGATTCCGAATTTACAAAACTCAAATCAGCCCTTGAAGAATCCGAATATTTTCATTCTGAAATCTGGAATTTGGAATTCCGCGCTTTATCTGTTAAAGTTCGCCTTTTGCTTAAATAAATAAAAAGAACGCAGACGTAAACCGAGACGTGAAAGAAATAATATCAACTGAAAATGCACCGGGCGCAATCGGTCCTTATTCGCAAGCCGTCAAGGTCGGCGGAATGGTTTTTTGTTCAGGGCAAATCCCGATTGATATCGCTACAGGCGAATTTGTATCGAACGATGTCGCAGAACAAACTCATCAGGTTTTAAAGAATCTGAGCGCGGTTTTAGAAGCGGCGGGAAGTGATTTGAATAACGTCGTGAAGACGACGGTTTTTCTTGCCGATATGAATGATTTTACGGCGATGAACGAAGTTTATGCCGAGTATTTCAGCAACAATAAACCGGCGCGGGCAACCGTCCAGGCGGCGCGTCTGCCGCGTGATGCGCGGGTCGAAATTGACTGCATCGCGGTCGTTTGATGTTTACTCAAGGCGAATTTTAAAAACGAAAAAGCCAAACGCCGAAAGAAAATTCAAGCGTTTGGCAACTAATAATCTAAATTTTGTTTCTAGAATTTACGCCGCTTTGACAATTTTGCCGCCTTTGATACAGCGAGTGCAAACTTTCTGTCGTCCGTTGCCGCCGGTCGGCATTTGAACGCGAACCGACTGCAGGTTCGGATTAAACCGTCGGCGCGTTTTGTTGTTCGCGTGTGAAACATTGTTTCCAAATTGCGGACCTTTGCCGCAGACATCGCATCGTTTTGCCATAATAATTAAAGCCTCCAAAAAATAGTATCGAGGTTGTGAAAAACGAGTTTAGTTACAAACTCAAAAACAAGATTTATAACAAATATAGACGAAACAAGTCAAGTAATGAAACGAATAGTCAATTTTCAAGGAGTAGAAGCCATAGTGCGAAAACCTAATTTCAAGATTTTTTCGATTGTTTTTACAACAATCGCCGCGTTCGGTTTGAACGCCTGTACGCCGACGGCGAATAATCCAACCGCACCGGGCGGGAGCGGCGGCGACCCGAATACAATCGCCGCCAGCGTCAACGGCAAAGCCATCAAACTCGAAGAAGTCGAGCGCGTCATCAAACAGCAGGGACAAGGACAGGAGGCGAAACTGTCGCCGCTCGAACTTGCTAAAGCGCGTTTGCAAGTCGTTGAAGGTTTGGTTCAGCAGGAGGTAATGTTCCAGAAAGCCGAAAAGGAAGGCACAGTGCCAAGTGAAGAAGATGTTACCGCCGAATTCAATAAACAGAGAACCGCCAGCGGATTGTCGCAGGAAGCCTTCGATAAACAAATGAAGGAAGCGGGCGTAACCGATGTTGCTCTCCGCGACACGATTAAGCGCGGTTTGGCGATTCAAAAATTAACCGACAAAATCACCGGCAAAATCGAACCGCCGAAGGACAGCGAAATCGAAGCGTTTTATACCGGAAATCCAGAGGCTTTCGTTAAGAAAAAAGGTGTGAAATTGGCGGCGATCATCATTGATCCGTCCGACAGCGGCGAAGGCGATACGACGAAAAACGAACAGGAAGCGGTTCTTCGAGCCAATGAAATTCTCGGTCAAATAAGACAGGGAATTGATTTTGCGACGATTGCGCGTGAAAAAAGTGAAGACCAGAGCCGTTTGCAAGGCGGTGATTTAGGCTACGCTTCGGAAGATGAATTAAAGCAGAGCTTTTCGCCGCAAACCGCCGCCGTTTTGATGGATCCGAAGATACCAATCGGGCAAACTGTAAATGCTCAATCGCAAGGCAAGTATTTCATTTTGAAAATTCAGGAACGCAGCGATAAGGACGAAAATTTAACGCTCGAAAGTCCGGGAATGCGTCAGAAAGTCACTGATTCTCTAATCACTGCCCGTAAGGAATTGTTAGCAGCTTCGTATCAAACGATGGCGATGAACGAAGCGAAGATCGAGAATTTTCTGGCGAAAAAAGTCGTTGACAATCCGAACGAGTTAAGCGGAGCGCGTCCGGCAGGTTCGGCGACGTTGCCAACGGCAAACACCAATGCGAACACTGCCGTCAATAGCAATTCCAACGCGGCGGCAAACACCAATTCGGCGGGTAATGCCAACGTGAAAACGAACGCGAACACACCGGCGAACGTGAAAACCAACTCCAATACGAACACCAAATAATCTGCGGATTATTCCGACTCAAAACTATAACGAGTAACGCGCTTTGACGGTTACTCGTTATTTTTCTTACACAATGCTTTTTCGACTGTCAGACATTTACAAATCATACGCGGGCAACGAGATTTTGCGCGGCGTTTCTTTTCAAATCAACCCGAATGAAAAAGTCGGTCT
>JAYVGL010000346.1:0-8365 GCA_043772175.1 Pyrinomonadaceae bacterium
GCCATCGGAGTTATTCTCGGCGCGGCTTTCGGCAGGATCGTTACGACTTTTACCGAAGGTATCGTTATGCCGTTCGTCGGACTGGCAACGGGCGGCATTAATTTTAGCGAAAAAGTAGTAAATTTGGGCGCGATGCCCGTTACCAACGGCGCAGAAATCGCCGCCAAAGCCGCCAAAGAGCCGCTCGTGATGTATGGACAACTCATCAACGATATACTGACGTTTTTAATCGTCGGATTCGTAATGTTTCTGCTGGCGAAATGGGCGATGGGTTATTTCACTCGTCTGGCTGCGCTCACGCCGCCGCCGCAGGAAGTTTTGCTGGCGGAAATTCGTGATGAACTTCGCGAAAGATAGCCGTTACCGAAACCCGATAATTATTCCCCGCCAATCTCAGGATTTATGTCGAGATCGGCGGGGAATAATCATTTGCAGCAACTCCGATTCGACACGAAAATCGCTTTAGTTTTTTCCCAATTTTATTTCTCTTTTCGTTCCGCATCTGAAAAAATCCAAGTATCGGCGGGCGTGAGACAAACGTCCAATTTCACGTCAAACTTTTGCACGTCGGAAATTTTTTCCGTCGGAGCAAAATAAGATAATCCGATTTTCAGACAATTCTCCCGACATCGGCTCAAAAATTTATCGTAAAAACCTTTCCCGTAACCGACGCGAAAACCGCGCTCGTCAAAACACAAAAGCGGAACCAGACAAACGTCAATCTTTTCAAGTGCCGTCGTTTTGCCGTTCGTCGGTTCGGGAATTTTCCAGCGGTTGAGAGCGAGTTTCGCGGCGGCATCGAGTTCGAGAATTTCGAGCGACAGCGTTTCAAAATCAACCCGTGAGACGAGAATTTTAATTTCGGGAAAATCACGCCGCAGTCGGTTTATAAAAATGATGGTGTCTATTTCGTTGTTCTTTTCGATTGGCAGAAAGATGTGCAGAAAACGAACGTCAGCTAAACTGAAATGCTCGAAAAACCTGTCAACAATCCGCAAACTTTTTTCGCTTCGTTCGACATCGGAAAGCGATTTTTGTTTTTCGAGGTAAATTCGGCGAAGTGCGGCTTTCGTCATCGCAGATTTTTTCGACTTGAAAGATTCGCCAAATCATTTTCGCCGCCGATTTTATGCAGCGCGTTTTGAATTTGTCTCTCGACGACTTCGGGCGAAAAATTGTTTTTGATGTAATCGTAACCGGCATCGGAAAGCGTCTGCCAGAGTTTTTCGTCTTCATAAATGCGGCAGACTTCCACGGCGAATTTTTCGGGCGCGTCCGCGATTGAGACTTCGCGTTCATGCGTCAGATTCATTCCTTCCGCGCCGATTGAAGTCGTCACGGTTGGCACACCGAACGATAACGCCTGCCCGATTTTCCCTTTCATTCCCGCGCCGTAACGCAAGGGAGCGACGAACACGCGGGATGTTTCAAACAGCGGTTCGATGTTCGCCACAAAGCCTTCGATGAGAACTTTTTCCGATTTCAGCGCGAAAATTTCCGGCGACATCTGAAACCCGACGACGCGCAGACGCACGTTCGGGATTTTTTTTAAGACGTGCGGGAAAATTTCTTTGAGAAAATAATGCACGGCATCCACATTCGGACGATGCCCGAAATTGCCGATAAACAACAAATCGCGGCGTTCGGCGAACGATTTGCCGCGATTGTAAAGCGCGTGAATGTTCGGAACGATTTCGATTTTCGCGCTCGGCGCGACCGTCTGTAAGTTCTTTCTATCGTCTTCGGTGACGCACCAAACCTGATCGGCGGCGTTCGCCAGATAGGTTTCGATTTTCTGATGCCGCGCCGCGTCCTTGACGTATTTTTTGTCGCCTGTCAGGGCAAACTCGCGCCGCAGACGGATGAAATGCACGTCAACCGAATCAAAAATTACCTTAGCTTCGGGAAACATCTTCCTGAAAGTCGGATAAACGTAGTAAGCGATGTGCGGATAGCAGAGCATCACGAAATCGAAGTTTTCGCATTTGAAACGGCGGTCGAAATCCACCATCCAAATCGTTTCCACGCCGAGTTTGCCTAATCGCCGCTCGTATTGTTCGTCGTTCGGGCGTTTGTGGAGAAACGCCAGCACGACGCGGTGATTTTCGGCGAGCGATTTCAGAATCGCAAACATTCGGACGTTGCCCGAATCGGTTTCGGGTTTCGGAATCTCGCTGAAAACGACGACAATTCTCGGTTCTTTGGAACGATTCGATGCCGCTTCGATGTTGGATTTGTCCGGCGCGTAGTGGTCGCTTTCCAAAACGCTTTTCCACTTGTGGAAAAACTTTTTGCGGTTGATTGTTTGAAATCGTTTGAATCCCGCATTCAAATCGCGTCCGGCGGTCGCGCCCTCGAAATGAATCGCTTTCGAGAGCGGCTGAAACACGACTTTTCGATTGGCGGCGCGGACGCTCATACACAAATCCGTATCTTCGTAGTAAGCGGGCGCGTAGCGCATATCGAAACCGCCGAAGGACTCGAATAATTCTTTGCCGATCAAGAGCGATGCGCCCGAACAATAATCAACTTCGCGTCGGAAATTAAACTGCGCTTCCGCCGGGTGTGCGCCGTAGCCGTAGAGATGCGCCGAACCGTCGCACCAGACGATGCCGCCGGCTTCCTGCATTTTTCCGTCGGGGAAAATCAGCATCGAACCGACCGCGCCGATGCTTTCGTCCGTTTCGATAGTTTCGACCAGCGCATTCAGCCAATCGGTTTGGACAATCGTATCGTTATTGAGAAAAACCAGATATTTGCCGTGCGCCGCCTGCGCTCCCGCGTTGCACGCTTCGACAAAACCGAGATTTTCGGCGTGGCGAATCACGCGCAGACGATTGCCGAACTGCGCCAGCATTCGCGCCGTTTCATCCGTCGAGGCGTTATCTACGACGATGATTTCGTTGCGCGTCGTATCAATTTCCCGAAAGAGCGAGCGCAGGCATTGAAAAGTGAATTCGGCTTTATTGAAAACCGGAATGATAATCGAAGATTCGGTTGTTTTCGATTGAACGACAGGATTTTGTTCGGTCAAAAGCAGAAAATCGCTCACGCCGAACGGATTCAAAACGGCGGACGACTCTAGAGCCTTCGAGAGATTGGCGAGCGGCGGCGGCAATTCGCGTTCGAAGTCGAAGCCGTGCCGTTTTGAGTAATTGAGAAAGGCGGCGGAAGTTTGAAAAACCTTTCTCGACGTGCGGGAAAGCGTCCGCAAAACCGCGACGCTGAACTTTCCCGCTTGTCGTTTGACGGAAAACGGCAGTTTGTCCTTTAACATTTTCTTGAGCATCGCTTTTGTGTTTTCCGCTTCGTGCGGGGCGAGATTACAGGTTAGAAGTTAGCAAGTTAAAGGTCAAACGAACCGGCTGTTTGAAGCGCGGCGAAAGCGGCAGATATTATTTTCCATGCGGTTAAAAGTTTATAAAACCGTCAAATGCCCAGCCGGATTGTCCGTTATAATTTACCTGGCACCAGCGACCGGGCATTTTTCCGACATTCGACGGTTTCGGACAACCGAAAACGACCAACGCCGCGCCGTGCGGAATTTTAGCGACGCGATAGCCTGTCTCGGAACCGGGTTCACTGCGAAGCGCAAGAAATCCGTCGCCCGGCGAATTGACGTAAGCCGTTTTGCCGGTGTTCGCCGGTGCAGGCGGCACGGGCGGATTTTGCTTTTGATTCTTCTGAGATTCCATCTGCTTTTTCAGATTCGCCATCTCTTCTCTCAACCGCGCGGTTTCGTCGTTCGGCGTTATCGGCGGCGAAACCTTCGGCGCGGCGGTCGGTGTCGGCGAAGCGGCGGTAACGACGGGCTGAGTTTCACGCGAGCGAAGCAAAATATACGCAGCGACCAACCCGACGACCGAAAGCAGCAGAACTCCGAGAAGTCCGGCGACGATTAAACCGAAACCTTTTTTTGCCGGTTGATCTTGCGAAATCGGTTGGTTATTAAAACTCGATTCTTGTGAGAAAACGGTCGGGGCGGAAGCGAACGGAATGTTAAAGCGCAGCGGTTCGCCGACTTTCATCTCCGCCGTCTTCGCTTCAGTCGGCACAAGAATCAAATTTGCGCCGTCAGACAAACAAAACTGCAAAGAATCGTCGGTGTAATTGGTTTTACAATTCGGGCATTGTTTCATAAATTCAACCTCGCGCAACTATTAAAAACTTCAACCGCAGAAATTTATGTTAGCAGGTTTTCAAGCCTTTTTGTTCGATTCGATAACCCGCCGTTTGACCGGCGACGAAAGCACAATCGAAGTCGTCGTAATGCCGAACGGAACCAGCCGATCAATCAAATTCTGCAAATGTTCGACATCGGCGACGGCAACTTTTAAGATAAACGAATCGCCGCCCGTGCCGCGATGACATTCTAAGACTTCTTTTGACTTTTCCGCAACCGTGATAATTTTCGAGTATTCAACGCCGGAAATGCTCATCCGAATAAACGCCGTAATCGGCAAACCGACTTTTGCGGTATCAATTTCCACACGATAGCCCGTAATAATTTCCGCGTCTTCAAGTTTACGAATTCTCTCGATAACGGCAGGCGTAGTTAATCCGACGCGCCGTCCGAGTTCGGCGAAACTGGTGCGGGCGTTCTCCTGCAACTCTTTAAGGATTTTCCAGTCAATTTCATCAATCATTTTACATCGTAAAGCCAATCAGCAAGTTTAACTTACAATATAAAGTAGATAACTTGAATAAACAAAAGTTTCCTATTCCAACAAATCTTCGCTTCGACTAAAATAGATTAAAGAAAATAACTTTTTTCTCAGCTTAAACATCAAAATCGAGAGAGGTGAAAAATTATGCCGACCGAAACGCCCAAACCCGCATTTAACTTAACGAATTACGAAGTCAAGGACGAAGATTTGCCCGAATTTCGGGAGATAAAATTCGAGAATATCAATCAACTGGAACTCGATCACCCGGGCGCGAACGACAGAGAATATCGAACACGCCGCGACGATATCGCCGGTTTAGCGAAAAACTTCCGCGAAACGCATTCGATTACCGATGTTGAATACACCGCCGAAGAGCAGGAAGTTTGGCGCATCGTGGCGACAAAGTTAGAGGAAATTCAGGCGAAACGCGCATCGCAATTTTACCTCGACGCGAAAAGCAAACTCGGCATTACGACCACGAAAATTCCGCAGCTTTCAGAGATGAACAAGCGGCTTAAAGAACTTTCCAACTGGCGACTCGCGCCGATTGAAGGCTTGGTCGAAACCCGCGCTTTCCTCAGTTGGCTGTCGTATCGCACGATGCTCTGCACCCAATATATTCGCCACACATCGCGCCCCGAATACACGCCCGAACCCGACATCGTTCACGAAGCCATCGGGCATATTCCGAATTTTACAAACAAAGATTTCGCCGATTTTTCCCAATTCATCGGACACGGCGCGCGCATCGCAACCGACGATCAATTAGAAGAACTCGGCAGGCTTTACTGGTTCACGGTCGAATACGGTTTGATCGAAGAACACGGCGAAAACAAAGCCTTCGGCGCGGGACTTTTGTCGTCGTTCGGCGAACTCGAAAACGCCTTTACCGATAACGTCGAACGCCGCCCGTTCGATTTGGAGCGCGTTATCAAAACCAATTATTCATACTCCGATATGCAGCCGATTTTATACGTCATTCCGTCATACCAATTTCTGAAAGACACGACGCGCAAATACATCGAAAGTTTCGGCAAAAAGTAGTATTTTGTAGCTATGGAAAGTTTAATCGAATCAAACCCGAAAATAATGTTCGGCAGTCCTGTAATTAAAGGAACACGCCTTACAGTCGAACTGATTTTAGGAAAAATTGCCGGCGGCGAAACGGTTGACGCGATTTTGGCTTCGTATCCGCATCTGACGCGCGAGCAGGTTTTGGCGTGTGTTGAATTAAAGTAAATTATGGAAACAGTAAAAGTTACAAAATCGTTAGCCCAAAAAGTTGAAATTACCGTCAGGCAGTTGCGAGTTTCAAAGGAAAAACTTGTTTCATTAGCCTTAGAAGATTTTCTTGAACGTAAGCGAAATAACGACTTGCTCAAAGCCATCAACGAAGCCTACAAAGACGAACCGACGGCTGAAGAACGCGAAGAAGTTCGTTTAATGAAAAATAAATCTTTCGAGGCTTTAGACGAATGGAAATGAGACAGGGCGATATTTTTTGGGTTGACGCAAAGAAACCTGTCGGTTCTGCGCCCGGATTTACGCGCCCGTTTGTCATCATTCAAAACAATTTGTTTAATCGCGGGAAAATCAATACGGTTTTGGTTTGCGCTTTAACAATCAACCTCGTCAGAGCCGATGCGCCGGGAAATGTGCGGCTTTACAAAACGGAAGCGAACCTGCCAAAGCAGAGCGTCGTAGTCGTTTCGCAAATGCTGACGCTTGATAAATCCGAGTTGCGCGAAAAAATCGGAACGCTTTCCAAACGCCGCGTTGACGAAATTTTGGAAGGCATCAAACTTTTGACTGAACCGCGAGATATTGATAAGGAGACAAAATAAAATCTATGCTTTACCTTTCGCGTTCAATTTCGCTTTTGATTTGTCTGACGGTTTTGTTTGCGTCTTTTATCGGAGCGCAGGAAAAGCAATCCAGTGATTTATTTAAGATTAAAGTTAATGGCAAATACGGATTCATTGATAGAGATGGAAATATTGTAATTCAACCGCAGTTTCAAGGTGCAGATGATTTTTTAGATGGTTTCGCGCAAGTTTCTGTTGGTGGAGAATTTACTACTGGATATATTGATAAAACAGGAAAAAATTTTATCGAACCGAAATTTCACATTGGCAGTAAGTTTTCAGAAGGTTTGGCTTGGGTTGGATTTGACCCAAACAGAAAGCCCTATCAATTAGGACCGATGACGCTTTATACAGGACAGTCAAGTCATTCATTTAATTATAATATTGGGTTTATAAATAAAACGGGAAAATTTATTACTGAACCAATTTTCGCCAATGCCGGGGATTTCTCGGAAGGGTTGGCATTCGTCAAAACAAAAGAAAACAAATATGGATTCATTGATAAAAGCGGCAAGTTTGCAATCGAACCAAAGTTTGATTGGGCAGATGATTTTTCAGAGGGTTTAGCCTCGGTTTTCGCTAAAGGAAAATACGGATTTATTGATAAATCAGGAAAAATAGTCATTAAGCCGCAATTTACGAAAGCAGAAAGTTTTTCAGAAGGGTTGGCTTGTGTGAAAATTGGCGGCGCGATTCGTAATCCTCTAATTCGCGATGCGCTTACCACAACAAGAAATACCGATACGAAATACGCTTACATTGATAAAACAGGAAAAATAATTTTTAGAGTAAATGCTTACGATGCTCGTTCCTTTTCAGAGGGTTTAGCAAGGTTTGAAAGATTTGGTGAAAATGGTTACGGGTTCATTGATAAAACCGGAAAGATTGTGATTGATCCGGCGATTAATGCCGCTGGAGAATTTTCGGAAGGTTTGGCTGAGGTTTTTATTCGAGAGAGTGACTATAGTTTCGGATTTATAGATAAAAGCGGCAATATAGTTATCAAAACTAAATATCATTTGGTTGACGATTTCAAAAATGGTTTGGCTGAAATTCAGGAATTAAAACCAAACGACGATATCGTAAACATTAAATATGGTTACATAGACAAAGCGGGCAAGGTTATTTGGCAACCGACAAAATAATAACTTTAGGAAGAAAATAATTATGCCGAAAAAAAGTAACACGAAAACTTTGGAGAGTTTTGTTGACGAAAACAATACGGAAAGCGCGAAACGCCGGAAAGAGAACGGTTTGAAAAAGGTTACGAGCAATTTAAGTTCGGCGTTTTGATTCAGGAAGCGCGGCTCGAAAAAGGCTTGACGCAGCAATAACTTGCCGAAAAATGCGGCACGAATAAAGCGTATATTTCAAAAGTCGAAAACAATATCAAAGACGTGAGCCTCTCGACTTTGCAAAAAATCATCGAAGTCGGACTCGGCGGACATCTCGAACTTTCGATTAAACTTTAGTTAAAATTATCAACAGGTGAACACTATGACAGAAGAAAAAAATCCCTTAGGTTTGAAAAAAATACATCATCTCGAATTCTTCGTCGGCAACGCCAAACAAGCCGAGTTTTATTATCGCAAGGCGTTCGGTTTTTCGCGGGCGGGTTACACCGGATTGGAGACGGGCAACCGCGAGACGACTTCGTATTTGATGCGGCAGAATCGCGTTAATCTCGTTTTTACGACACCGCTTTCGCCGGATCATTTCGGCAGCGATCATATTAAAACGCACGGCGACGGCGTTTACGACATCGCGTTTCAGGTCGAAGATGCCGATCACGCTTATAATGAAGCGATCAGGCGCGGCGCACAATCGGCGATT
>JAYVGL010000347.1:0-2927 GCA_043772175.1 Pyrinomonadaceae bacterium
AAATAACAGTCGGACGAGTTTCCGACGTGCCTTCGGGACGCGGCGCAACGGTGAAATTAAACGACGGCAAAGAAGTCGCGCTTTTTAACGTGGGCGGCAGTTTTCACGCGATAGAAAATTTCTGCCCGCACAAAGCCTATCCGCTCGCCGATTCACATCTGACCGGAAACACCGTCGAATGCAATCTGCACGGCTGGCGTTTCGATGTCCGCACGGGCGAATGTTTCAAGAAGAAAGGCTGTTCGATTGAATCTTATGAAGTTGTCATTGAAGACGAGATGATAAAAATTTTGATTTAACTTTTATGAAAAAGTCTATTTAAAGATGCTCGCTGAGCTTGAAGGGAAAAATCCCGAAGCGATTGAACGCCTCCCGAAGCTGTTTGTTTCTAAAGGCGGAAAAGCGCGTAAAGTTTACGTCTGGAACAAAGAAAAAACGCACTGGAGAAATGCAGCGAAACCGAAAGTTTTAGATATTTGTCCTACTGGTTTCTAAAATGAACACTTTCAGGAAAAGATTGCCATCGCTGCCAAGCAAAACGGCTTCACACAGCAAAAGCCGGTGCTAAATCAAAGCACCGGCTTTTTAATTTTACAAGGGAAAGGGAGAACTTTTAGAAAATTCCGAAGCTAAAAGCAGTTTGGCAATTGTTTACCCGCCAAAACGAAACGGGCATCTTTCGCCGATGCCCGTAACTTATCAATTCTGTTGGTGGTTTAGGAGGGATTTAAACCCCCGACGCGCGGATTTTCAGACCTTAAAACCCACTTTGACTGAATTTGAATAAGTTTGCAAGTATATGATTTAACTGGATTTACGAAATCCTGAGTTTGACTGTGCCAGTGGTGAATGAGAGAGTTTTAGAGAGTTGTTGCACAAATGTTGCACAAGATTTTCATCTTTCATTTTGAACAGTAGCCTACGACATTAACGACTTTTACGACAAAAGCTATAGGATTTTTCCAAGATATTTACTCAGCCTCCAGATGGCAGAGTAAACTGTTAAATATGCCTCGACAATATCCGCAACCAATCAAAAAGAGCGAGTAACAAAAAGTTCGGCTTTGTAAATTTTATAATTTTCAACCCGCCGAACAAAGCATTTCAAAATTCAGAATTATTTCCGTTAGCATTAAGAACTTAGTCTAGGAAGAACGGACTTCAGTTTTCTTCTATTTAACCCAAGTTGCCAGTTATCGAGTAAATGCCTTGTCAATTTGATAGGCAAATAAAAACAAGGCGATCTTTAACAAAAAGCCATTCAGATTAGTCGCGTGAATCTTCTTTGGAAACAATTTGCCGACTTCGCCAATCGTCGTTTCAATGTATTTTCTGACCAGCGATTTATGCAGCTCCAACCACGGCTCACGCGCCCGTTTGGAGTTGGCTTTACGCGGAACCTGCAACTTCAGACCCTCAGTTTCCGACAAATAATCTTCCCATTCGTAGAAATTGTAGCCGGCATCGACAAATAGTTGTGCCGACTCCGGCATCGCCAGTGCCAACTCCGCCAACCCCTGCAAGTCCGCGCAGCTTCCCGGCAGAATGCAAAACTCCACCGGAATGCCGTCCGAGGTTGCCACCAGTTGGACTCGCACGCCATAGAAATACCGGCGTTTGGAACTCATTTTCCCGCGATAGCGTTCATCACGAACAATCCGGCAGCGGTTGATGCGAATGTTGTCACACACCGCCACCGGAAACGAATTGAGCAAGTAACGCGATTCCCAATGCAGGTCTTTAAGAACGCTTCCTAGTTGATGAAAAAGCCTTTGAATCAAATCCGCCAGCCGGTTCAGACGACGCGACAGGCGGGAACGCGAAAGCAAGCGTTTGATGAGTCCGAGTTCGTGCAAAACGAGCCGCGCCCGCGCAAAGTTGCCGCCGAATTCGAGCATTGCCACGAGCGCAATGGTGATGACTTCCGCGTCGGAAACAGCGGCGCGGCAATCTTCGCGGTGACGGCTCGCCTTGAGAAAGTCATCAATAAAACAGTATATTGCAAGAGTGCGATGGCACATATCAGGTCTTCTCCTTTAGATTTGTCTGGTAAACAAAATTTTAGGAGAAGACTCGCTTTTTTTTCAAATATCAATAACTAGCAACTTGGGTTATTTACTGTTTTCAATCAATCCAGACGAATCGTTTGCCGGACTATTAACATCGCGGCTGACGGCGTAAGAAGTCATTTCTGATGCCAGATAGGGCGCGAGCAGCTTTTGCAGTTTATCGGTACCTTTCTCTTTTGCGTCAAGCCATTGATCGTAATCGTTCGCTTTGAGAATGACGGGCATTCTGTCGTGAACCGGCTCTAAAACCTTATTTGCTTCGGTCGTGATAATCGTGCAGGTTTCCAATAATTCGCCCGATTCCTTATCAAGCCATTCTTCTCAAAGTCCGGCGAATCCGAAAATATCCTTGTCTTTCAAATGAAAATAAAACGGCTGCTTTGCTCCCTTTTCTGCCTTTTGCCATTCGTAAAAGCCGGGAGCGGGAATTATACATCGGCGCGAGCGGAAGGCATTTCTGAATGATGGTTTTTCCGAGAGAGTTTCGGCGCGGGCGTTAATCAGACGGCTGCCGATTGATTCATCCTTCGCCCAAGAAGGTATCAACCCCCAGCGCAAGCCTTCGATGATTCTTTTGCCGTCGGATTCGAGAACGGCGGCAACAGTTTGTGTCGGCGCGATATTGTAACGCGGCGTGAAAAGAATCTTATCCGACAGTTTGACTGAAAATTCTTCTTCTATATCTTTCGGCTTATTTTTTTGGGTAAATCTTCCGCACATTTATTTAATAGACAACTTTCCTAAATAAGTGCTGATTCTGATAAGTAGTCGTTCACAATTAGACTTGACTATCGTGTAGTTAGTTCAACGCTGAAGCAAATAGCCTCATGTCATCTAAGACTAAAAGCCCGAATTGAT
>JAYVGL010000348.1:0-14306 GCA_043772175.1 Pyrinomonadaceae bacterium
GCGATCAATCGCCGCCTTCGCCCGCATTTGAATAATGCCGCGTCCTTCCCGATAAGCCCGGTGAATTTCCTCGCGCCCGTAAATAAAAGCGGCGGTCGGAAAATCCGGTCCCGGAACGTGTTCGATCAACTGGTCAATCGTGATTTCGGGATTTTTTATCAGCGCGACGGTCGCGTCTATGATTTCCGACAAATTATGCGGCGGAATTTTCGTCGCCATTCCGACGGCAATGCCTTCCGAACCGTTGACGAGCAAATTCGGAAACCGCGCCGGCATCACCTTCGGCTCGCTCAGAGATTCATCGTAATTCGGCTGAAAATCAACCGTTTCCTTCTCGATGTCGGCGAGCATTTCAGCGGTAAGTTTCTGCATTCGGACTTCGGTGTAGCGCATCGCCGCCGCCGAATCGCCGTCAATCGAACCGAAATTTCCCTGTCCGTCAACGAGCATATAACGCAGCGAAAACTCCTGCGCCATTCGGACAATCGTCTCGTAAACCGCCGAATCGCCGTGCGGATGATATTTGCCGATGCAGTCGCCGACGACGCGGGCGGATTTTTTATACGGTTTATTATGATAATTGCCGAGTTCCTGCATCGCCCACAAAACGCGGCGATGAACGGGCTTCAGCCCGTCGCGCACGTCCGGCAACGCGCGCCCGATGATAACCGACATTGCGTAGTCGAGATACGACCGGCGCATTTCGTCTTCGATGTTAACTTGATTGCGTTCTAAAATTGTATCCATTATTTTCCTTATTTTCGATTACTGAATTGCTGATTTCATCGTTGGTGAAATGATGAAGATAAAAATAAAAACTTGTATTTCACAGCGTCAAAATGTATTATTATTTTACAGGTTTTCCGCCTGTTTAGCAAACCGCAAAAACCGTGCAAACGCACGTGAAATCAGTTATTTCCCGAACATTTCCGAACCTGATTTCAACTTTGACTGTTATTAAAAAATGAATACCGCAACCGAAAAAGAGCCGCGCCGCATTCCGCGATTTTCCCTTGCTTTGCCCGTCCGGGTCGAATCGCGCATTGACGACCGGATGAGTTGGAACGAAATCACGCGCCTGACCGACATTTCGGCGTTCGGCGCGGGTTTTACCTTGAAACGCAGCGTCAAATGCGGGCGGCTTTTGCAGATGACGATGCCGATGCCGCGCCAGATGCGTTCATACGATTACACCGAGCCGCAATATAAAGTTTGGGGATTGGTGCGAAGCTGTATTGCGAAGGAAATTCTGCCGGAAGCGAATCAACACGCCGTCGGAGTAGCATTTATCGGAAAAAATCCGCCGCTCAGCTACTTCGATGATCCGAATAAGTTGTATGAAATTTCACATCAGGAAGAAGATCGGTTATGGCACGTCGTCGAGGCTTCGACCGATGTCGCCGTCGCCGCCGAAAAGGTTCGGCAGGAAGATTTGCGTCGTCATTCACGGCTCTCGATTCCGACCGATGTCGTAATCGAAAAGCTGGACGCGGACGGAAAGGTGATCGCCGAAGAGCCGACCGTTACGGAGAATCTGAGTTTGAGCGGCGCGGCGGTGTTCTCGATGCTGGATGTTGAAGTCGGCGACTTCGTGCGCGTCAGAAGCAGCCAGTATGACGTTTCGATTATCTCGGTCGTGCGCGCCAGGCGTTTTGGAAATGACGGCATTCCGCGTCTGCACGTTGAATTCGTTGACCGTTTTTTCCCGCTCGAAGGGATTGAATAAGGCAAATTACGACCTACGAATTCGTCCGGCAGCAAACTTCGCAATATCCTTCACATTCGCAACGTGGAAATTCGCAGTCTGAAAATCTTAAATCGTCATCCGCATTCATCACGCCAAACCTACAACTTATTATCCGAAATTCGTAATTTGAAATTCGTTCTACAAACAGCTCCACTGATTATTGACGACCATCGCGGGTGCGCCGGTTCCGCCCGGCTGACACGGCGTGGTGCTGCGGCGGCAGTTTTGGCAGTAGCTCATCGCGCCGTTCGGTTTGCCGGTCGGCAGTGCATTTTGCAGAAACGAAGGCATCTGCGGCGGCGTTCCGAATTGGACATCGGTTCCGAAAAGTGTCGGATGTCCGGCAGCCATTCCCTCGCCGGGTTGTCCGGTCATAAAAATAACGGTGGCGCGGTCGAATTTATTTAATCGGGAATCGTTTCCGCAGCCGAAAATATAACCGTCATAGCAGAAACGGTCGCCGGTCGAATAAACGCGCAGACGTTCGTCGGCTTGAAAAGTCTTCGCGCCGTAGGAATTGCCGGTAGAGACGAGCGTCCGGCGGGCGTTGAAGATAATCGGATTGCCGAAAACGGAGCCGACGATGGTAAACGGATACGAATAATCGCCGGCGTTCGGATTTTTCACTTCGTTATAGACGATGGAGGCGGTCATCGCCTCGGTTTGCGACCCGATAATCGTGGTGATCGTCGTGTCGAGGATGTTCAAGAAAACTCCGCCGGGAGCCGAATTAAAACCGCCGCCGAACGTATCTTCGACGAGAACGCCGCCCGCGCGTTCAAAGTGCATCGAATCGGCTTTCGCCGTTGGCGTAAACGGCGGATTGATGAAAAGACTGCTTTGAATTTTCCAATCGGAATTTTTGACGTTCGAGTAAATTCCCGCGTCGCGGTTATAGACGAAGCGGCAGTGGTTGAATTTGACGTAATCGAACTGCCACTGCAAATCCGTCTGCGGCAAGCCGTGAGCGTAAACGCCGCGATTGAATCCGTTAAAAACGACGCGCTCGAAATAGAAATTCTGCGAACTGTTATAAGCACCGACGGCTTCGATGCCGTTGGTATTTTCGTTGCTTTCGGCGAATAATTCGATGTCTTTAACGACGATATTTTCGACGCACTCGCCGATGCGGAACAGTGCCGTGTTTTTGCCGCGCAGTTTGATGCGGCTCGGACTTTTCTGGACGACGTTGTTGGTCGGCGAAGTCGTCGGCAGCCCGGAAACGCCTTGAATGTTGATGCCCGAAACCAATGTGATCGGCGAAGAGACGAGAAAATCGCCTTCGGGAATCTGCAAAGTTCCGCCGTTGCGCGAAGCGATGAAGGCGACCGCGCTTTTGAAAGCAATTGTGTCATCGGTCGCGCCGTCGCCGACTGCGCCGAAATCTTTGATGTTGTAAGTCCCGGTCGCCTGCGTTCCGGCGATCCAGTCGTAAGTTATCTGACCGGCGTAAGCGTCGCCCTTAAACGTGATGCGGTAACTTTTATCCTCGCCCGTGAAACACCATTTATAATTGCTCTCGGAAGCTCGCATCACGGCATTTGCGCCGCGCTGTTCGACCCGCGCCGACGCTTCGCCGCCGCAACTGCCGAGCTTCAGCGGTGTCGCCCGATTCAAATCAGTAATCGTAATTTCCGTTTGCGGCGGAACGTAGCGCAGGGCGCAGGTCGGACCTTTCTGCGTTTCCGGCGCGTCGAGAAAAAGATTATAGCCTTCAAATTTGTTCTGTGCCGAAACATTGACGGCGCAGAGAAGAGTCCAAACGATAAACAGCGTCGTTCGATATTTTTTCAGCATTTTCGATTCACCTTTTGCTTTTTACTTTAGCTTTTTTGGGCTTAACGGATTTATCACGCGCTTGAACGAGATATTTCAGCTCAGTCATAAACTCCGAAACGTCTTCAAATTCAAGATAAACCGATGCGAAGCGCACGTAAGCGACTTTATCGAGTTCCTTCAAACGCCGCATAATTATTTTGCCGAGATCGCTGGTCGGCATTTCGCGGTCGGTTGATTCCTGCGCGTTTTTTTCCACGTCGTCCACGATTGATTCGAGTTGGGACGCGGAAATCGGACGTTTTTCGCAGGCTCGGAGCAAGCCCGCCATAATTTTATTGCGCTCGAAAATCTCGCGTCTGCCGTCTTTTTTAACGACCATATAAGGAATTTCGTCAATCCGCTCATACGACGTAAAACGCCTGCCGCACTGCAGACACTCGCGCCTTCGCCGAATCGAATCGCCGTCTTTGGCTTCACGCGAATCAACGACTTTATCTTCCAAAAACGTGCAGAATGGACATTTCATAAACGGTTATCGGTTGTCGGTTATCAGTTTTTTATTAACGGTTGACGGTTGACTGCTGACTGTTTCTCCTTCTTCTAAAATCTCGTCCTCAGCGTGTTCGCTCGACAGCAAACTTCTGAAACGGGCAACGCTCATATCGCCGTGCAGAAAATAGTAAACGCCGAAAAAGATAGCGGGCGCGAAATAAACGAGGTGCATCGCAATCGAAGTTGCCGCCGCCTGTTCCTGCGACACATTCAAAAATATCAAACCGCCGGCGGTCGCTGCGTGAAACGCGCCTGCCGCGCCGCCCGGTGTCGGCACGACCGAACCGATTGCCGCGAATCCCATCACGAACAGCGAATCGCTGAAGCTCAGAGGCAAGTCGAACGCCAGCATCACGAACCACGTCGGAATCGCAATCGAAAACCAGAGCAGAAGCGTCCAGAACGTCACCGAAACGATTTCGCGCCAGTCCTTCAAAACCTGCAAAGAGATTGCCAACTGCGTCAACAAGCTCAAAAAGACTTTTTGGACGCGCTTCGGGATAAATTTTTTATCCGATACCCGCGCAAACCATCCGATGAAATGCTCCGAATATCTTTGGTAAAAATACAACGCTAAAAATCCGACGGCGACACCGGCGAGCATCAAGTTCCCGACCAGTTTGACGTAGCCGAATTGGGCTTCGTGTTCGGGCGGAACTTTAAACCAAATCAGGTTAACGGCGAAAAAACAGATTAGGGATGCTAAATCGAAAATTCGTTCTACGCCCAGCGTAATCAGCGCGGTTGACGGGCGAACGCGCTTGTCGCGCATCGGCAGCCACATCGGACGCACGATTTCGCCGACTCTGCCGACGAGAAAAACCGCCGCGTAACCGACCGTCGTCGTCGCAAAAAGTTCCTTGAGCGAAGTTTCGGTAATCGGCGCGAGCAGAACCTGCCAGCGTTTCGCCCGCAAAAGATAACCCAGACAAACGATCAGCGTCGCCAGAGTCAAGTAAAGCGGATCGGCTTTCCGAAGGCTCTGACTGACTTCCTGCCAATCGAGATTGCGCCCGAAAAACCAGAAGATAAAAACGGCAAATAAGAATAGTAGTATGAATTTTATGGACTTTCGCAAAACATTGCTCCGCTCGACGGCGAGATAAAATTATAGAAACCGAATAATCGTTCGACATCTCGCTAAAGACACAAGATACATTATTTACGGCGAAAATTACAGCGATATTGCCTGATAGCTTTCTTAAATGACTGTGAGGTTTTTGTCGGAACTTTTCTTTTTCGGCGAGCGTAACAAAATCTTGACAAAGCGGTTTTACGGTTTTGGTGCTTTAACTAAAGACGTTCGACTTCTCGGAGAACATTAAATTTGGAAGCGGTAAAAGCAGTTGCAGCGGCGACCAACGGCGCGGAACTCGTGCGGCGATGTCGTGCCGGAGACGGTTCGGCGTGGGAGGAAATCGTGTCGCAGTTTTCGCGGCGGATTTTTAATCTCGCCTTTCGCTTTACGTCGAGCGTCGAGGCGGCGGAAGATTTGACGCAGGAAGTTTTCGTGCGTATTTATCGAACGCTCGAACAATACGACGCGAAACAAGGTGATCTGGCGAACTGGCTGATGCGGCTGGCGCGAAATTTAATCATTGACGATTATCGCCATCGCCAAAGGAATCCGCAGAATTCCTACGCCGACGACGTGGAAGATCATACGTTTCATCTCCGGGCGGTTGGGACTTCGGCGCAGAAAGACATCGAACGGCGCGAACTCGCCGCGCAGGTGCAGGAAGGAATTGATAAATTGCCAACGGATTTGCGAACGTGCGTTATCTTGCGCGACATCGAGGAATTGAGTTATCAGGAAATTGTGGATTTGCTGAAAATTCCCGAAGGCACGGTTAAATCGCGCATCAATCGCGGACGAATTGAATTGGCGAAAATTTTAAGAAGAATGCGCGTCGTCAATATCTGAAACCGTTTTGCGCCGCGCACGAATAATTATTGAGAGGCGAACAAATTTTATTCGCAAAATATGAAACCGATGTAAAGAAGTTTGATTTATGCAGTATGAAAAAGAAAATTTAGTTGATTGTTCAAAGTTTGAAGAACTTTTAATTGATTATTTGGACAATGTTTTAGACAAACCGCTGCGCGTGGCGACGGCGGAACACGCTCTGCGCTGCCCTCTGTGCCACGCACTTCTCAACGAAGTTAAAAGTGCGGTCGAGGTTTGCCGCGAGATCGCCGCGCCGAAACATTCACTGACTCATCTCGAAGCGCGAATTCTTTCGATGACCACGCCGGAAACCGCGATGGCGTGTGCCGACTTTGAAGATCATCTGACCGATTATTTAGACGGATTTTTGCCCGCCGCCGTTTTTCACCGATGGGAACGCCACGCCGTTTTGTGCGAAAAATGCACGAATTTACCGGGCGAAGTCGTTCGTTCGATTGCCGCTTGCTACACCTACAAAACCGAAGAACTGCCCTTGCCGCAAGGTTTACACGCGAAGATTTTACAGGCGACGATTGGCACGGAACGCGCCAAAGACATCAAAGCGTCGTGGATTTCCAACGCCGCCGAATGGCTGCGCGGCGTTCGTTTCCCGATTCCTTTGCCGCAGCTCGCGCCGGTCGCAATGATTTTGATGTTCGCGTTTTTCGTTTTCAGCCAGACGGTTTCCGCCGACGGTTCGATACGGGGAATGTATGAAAAAAGTTTTGAACTCGCCGGACAAACTTACCAGCAAAGCGCGGACGTAATGTTCGGCAAAACGCCGGTCGAACAACAAAAGTCGAATCAAGTGCCGATTAAGGGAACGTATATCAACAACGAGGAAAGCAAATAAATGAATTGTGCATATCACGGGCAAAATGCGGCGGTCGTCAATTGTAACGGATGCGGAAAACCGCTCTGTCCGTCGTGCGATCACCGCATCAAAGGTTTTCCGTATTGCCAGGATTGCATCGTTTCGGGTGTCGAACTGCTCAGAAATTATAATCAAGCGTCTTACGCTCCCGTTATCAAACGGCAGACTTCGCCGTTTGTCGCCACGCTTCTGTCAATGATTTGTCCGGGTTTGGGCGCAGCGTATAATGGGCAGACGACGAAAGCTCTGATGTATTTCGCCGTGTTCGCCGGACTTTTTCAGATGGCGATGCTAACGGGCGGAATGCCGCTGTTCGTTTTCGGGTTTATCGGAATGTGGCTTTTCGCCGCGCTTGATTCGTATCGAACGGCAAATCTGCTGCGTTCGGGCATTGCGCCGAATGCGGCGGAAGACTTTATCGTTCAGAGGTTTGCCGGCAATCCGAAACTCTGGGGAATCGTTTTAACCGCGCTCGGAGCGACTTTTTTCCTCAACGCATTTTTTAATCTGCGCGGTTTGATGCGCGGCATTCTGCCGGTCGTTCTGATTGGTTTCGGCATCTACTTGTTGCACGATTACGTTTTCAAACCGAAAGAACAGAAGCCGGATTGGAATAATTACGAGCCTCAGATGTCCACGCCCACTTTTGCCGCCGCGTTCGCCGAAACGAGTTATTCGCAAAATAGTTTTGACGATTTGGAGGCGCAAAACGATTTTGTCGCCGAAAACCGCGTTCCGACGTGGAAAAACAAAGCGTAAATTTTGTATGATGGAAGAAGCACGGTTTTATCGCCTTATAGATAATGCGTGCCGTTCCGGTTCCGGTTAAAATTTCAGCAGTAAGGAATTTATAAAATTATGTCATTTGCATACAAACTCGGTTGGGGAAGCGTCGTCGCTATTTTAGCTTTGGTTATCACTTTTTTGAAACAGATAATCGCGCTGGTCAGTCAGCTAATGGCACTGATCGGCTTCTTTATGTTCGCCGTTAAAATCGTTATCGTTTTAGCGTTTGTAGCGGTTTTCGCCGGAGTCGGATTTCTAATTTTCCGCACCTGGCAGGCAAACCGACAATCAAAAAATTAAGCCGCCGATTTTAATCGGCACCGAATTTCAAAGCATAAACAATCGCGTGAGCAAACACGATATTTGCACTCCGCGGTTGTTTATGCTACCTTTCTATTTTCCAAACCAAAAAATAATTTTTAACTTTTGGTATCAAAAACCCCTAAGAAAGCGTTTGTGTTTTTAAACATTTCCGCTTTTGACAAGGAATTCGCGTCAGTCGCCATTTGGCTGTGCTTTCGTGATTCCAAGCATTTCGATAAAAAGCATTTTTTTCGGAGTGCGTAAAATCATAAAATATAGGAGCAAAAAGCATAATGCACCAAGACGACAAGTTTTACACTTTTCTTTCATCGCATTTTAATAAAATAAAGAGTTACGTCAGTCAGGAGAAAGTTTCAAGACGAATCTCCCAAGTCAGCATCGCGGCGATTGTTTTAATGGTCGGTATTTTTTCAGTAGAATTTATAAAAAACAGCATTTCAAACCAGCCGAAAACAGTTAGTCCCGCACAGATTTCCCAATCATCAAAACAGTCCAAAGCCGAATATAAATCAATTGACTACTCGCGTCCGGCATCTTCGGACGACTTTACGCCGGACAGCGGCGGACCGATTGACGACTTGACCGAGAACGAAACGGAAGCCGAAGAAGCGGCGATGGAATCTCGCCTTCGTTTGATCGAAACGACGGGAAACGCTTCGTTTATTCCGACGATGTGGTCGCATCTCGGCAAGATCAACAACGAATTCGGCTATCGCCGCAATCCGTTCGGCGGACGCAGCTACGAGTTTCACGCCGGATTGGACATTGACGGCGAACGCGGCGATGTGGTCGCTGCGCCCGCCAACGGCATCGTCAGCAAAGCCGGATGGGAAGGCGGTTACGGGAATATGATCGAGATTGACCACGGCAACGGTTTGACGACACGCTACGGACACCTTTCAAGAGGCGATGTGCAGGTCGGCGACACGATTCAGCGCGGACAACTGATCGGACTGATCGGCTCGACCGGACGCTCGACCGGACCGCATCTGCATTATGAACTGCGTCTCAACGACAAAGCAATTAATCCGCGCCGCTTTCTGCCGCCCGAACCGGCGGAGACTAAAGCCTTGAAATCTGAATAAAAAAGATTCAAACAAAAAAATAGCGCGATGATTATTCCCGTAATCGTCGCGCTATTTTTTGTTTACTCCGGTTTTGCCTTTTGCCTTATTTTGCCAAACGGAGCCTGAGAAAACCGTAGAACTGAACGTAACAGCAGAGCATCGCCGTTACGATGAGCAGAGTCATCGGTAGAAATCGAAACATTTCCGGCAGAACTACGCCTAAGGATTGTTTGAAGATCACGCCGAGCAAAATCGCCAATCCCGCGATCAGACTTCTGCCGAAAAGCCAGTTAGTCAAACTCGTCTTTTCGTCCGTCAGCAGGAAATACGGCAGAGTCGCTACCGCCAAAAGTGTTAGGAACAGAAAGGCATTATCCAAACTCAAGGAAAAAAACGTCCGACCGAACTCGACCGCTAAAAAGAAAAGAACGAACGATGTGTCAACGGCAAAACCTGTTTGACTCGAATTTTCGGCGTGCGCTCTTCTCCGGCGCGATATTGATTTCATACTCAGCTATATTTCGAAAGTTACCGCTATTTCAATTTTTCAGACGTTTATTTTTCGCCGGGTTTGCTGAACTGCGTATAAGCGACACGGAAAAGTTCCGACAAAGCCTTCGCCGTTTCCGGCGTTAAATTGCGGTCGGCGCGCAAATGCGCTTCAATAATTTCCGGCATCGCTTCGTGCGGATAATAAACGACCGCTTCGACATTTTCGTTCGCGCCCTGTTTTTTCATCACGCGGTCAACCGGCATATCGAGCCAACTCGTCAAACGGGCGATGTTGTCGGCATCCGGTTTGCCCGTGCCGTTTTCGATGCGCGAAAGCGTTGAAGCCGAAACATTGGTCGTATCCGCCACGTCGCGCAAACTCATACTTAATTCTTCCCGGCGACGTTTGATCGCCCGTCCGAGTTCTATTGTGTTGATTAGACTTTCGTTTTTGTAAGCCATATTTTTCTCCGTTTCTCCTAACAAATTGGCAAGTCTTTTGTCCTTGCGACCGTCTTATCCAAAAAGAATTTAGCACAGAAAAATTTTAGATGCAACACTTCGTTTCACGCTTGCAACAGAAATAGTGTTATGATACATTGTATCACAGATGAAACATTTCATTATTTTTCATCTGCAACCAGTTGATTCAAGAACAATTTGCGAGAAAAGTTGAGGAAAGAAAAATGACAGCAACAGTAATAGAAAGAAATTCGGCGGAGAAAATCGAAAAGCGTGCTAAGTCAATTGCAGCGATGGGACTGGTCAATCGGGAAGGCGACAAGTTTCGCGTTTCGACACCTTCTCTGCGCGGTAGACAAACTTCCTACGAAGTGCGGCGCGACGATTCGGATAAGATTCGTTGTAATTGTTTGGAGTTTGAGGAAGCGGCTGTCAGCGATGCGGGATTTCGATGCGAACATATTTTGGCGGTGAAATACGCTCTGGTCGCAAAGAATACCGAATCGGCGACGAAACAACCCGTGAAAGTTGAAACTCAAGTTGAGGTTCAGCCGACCGAAGTTGTTTCAGAAGACAAAAGCGCAACTGAGTCGAGCGAGTCCACGCACGGCGAACAGAAGGCAGACGAAGTTCAGGAAGATGTTTCGGGTAACGGACAATCCGAAACGCCAAAAATTGCTGAACCGAATCATCTTGCGAACACACAAGGAGATAAAACAATGATACAGGCAAACTTGAGAGAAATGGAAGGTCTTACAGTCGTCGAAGAAGCGGTTGAAAAAGATACGGCGAATAATGTTTTGAATTTTACGACGACATTGCGCGAACTTCGCAAAAATGTTGACCCGGACTTAATCAAACAGCGCGAAGGTTGGCGCGACCGCAACGGCAATACGCATTATGTTGATTACGTCGAATGGCACACGGTCGCCGACATTCTGGACGAACACGCGCCGAATTGGATGCACACGGTTAAAGATATTCGACAAATCGGCGATATTTTCACCGTCACGGTTGCTATCACGATTGACGGCGTAACCCGCGAAGGCATCGGCACGGGAATGGCTGATTCGGAAATGGGAATCAAAAAAGCCGAACACGACGCGCTCAAACGCGCCGCCGTCAAATTCGGCATTGCCCGCGATTTATATAAAAAGGAATCGGACACCATCGAACGCGAAGGCGCGGTTCCGCCATCCAATCCGACGACTGACGGTTTCCCGTCAAACCCGATTGCCCGCAGTCTTTCGGATTTGGTCACGGCTAAGCAACTCGGAATGATTCGCGCTATTTCACGCGAAATCGGAGCCGATGCCGACGCTGAATGCCAGAACGTGATGCAGTGCAAAACCGATGAATTATCGAAAAAAGCGGCTTCCGGTTTGATTCAGCATTTACAAGATATGCAGAAAAACAATGAAGTCGCCGCGCCGCAGCCGATGCGCCGTGCCGGTTAAAAATCAATTACGAATTTCAAATTACGAATTACGAATTGAAGAAAAATTTTGATATTTGCAGTTTGTAAATTTTGAATCGTAATTAACGAAGTTTTGAGTTGTGAATTGACCGTCCAGCTTTCTCCAAAAGCCAGAAATAACCTCACATCACAACTCAAAACCATTTTCTCGAACTCACGAAAAAAAGAATCCGCAGAAGTTTCTGCGGATTCTTTTTTTGCGCCGCCGATGATTTTTCTGTAGTAATGTTCGGGCAAACCGGCATCGTAAAAATATGTTCACTAAAAGTTACTCGCGCTTTTGTCTGCCGCTGCTTTTTATAGCGCTGTCGGCGATTTCAAATCCAGCGCAAAATTCCAGATCGAATTTTGACCGCGACCGAAGTTATGACGTGCAGCATTACATTATTCGCGTTAGTTTCGACCGCGAGAGAAAAACCGTGTTCGGCGACACGACGGTTCGGTTGAAACCGCTCGACGGCAATTTCAACCGCGTCAAATTGGATGCGGCGGACGGAATGAATTTTGAATCGGTCAAACTCGAATCCGATAACCGAAATTTGAAGTATAAAAAGTCCGCCGAAAAGATTTTTGTGAATTTGGATAAAGATTATGCGCCGAACGATTTAATTTCTCTGCGTTTTAAGTATTCGGTCAAGCCGGACAAAGGCGTTTATTTCGTTGACGCGGACAAGGAGAATGGCGAAATCGTTCGCGCCGCGCAAATCTGGACGCAGGGCGAACCCGAAGAAGCGCATTTTTGGTTTCCGTCCTACGATTTCCCGGACGACAAAGCGACGAGCGAGGAATTCATCACCGTTCAAAAAGATGAAACCGCTATCGGCAACGGCGAACAATTGGAAACCGTTGAGAACGACGACGACACGAAAACTTTTCACTTCAAAATGCCCGTTCCGCACTCGGCTCACCTGACATCTTTTGTCGTCGGGAATTACATAAAAGTCGGCGATTCTTACAAAAATATCCCGCTCGGTTTTTTTATGTATCCGGGAACCGAAGCGTTGGCGCAGAGGAAATACGGCAAGACTAAAGAGATGATGCGCGTTTACGAAGAACTGACGGGCGTTAACTTTCCGTATAACAAATATGACCAGACAATCGTCGCTAAATTCAGTTTCGGCGGAATGGAAAACATCACGGCAACCACGATGTCGGACGTGGAAATTCTGATGAGTTCCGACAATTTGGTCGAAGATTTGGTGTCGCACGAACTCGCGCATTCGTGGTTCGGCAATCTCGTAACGTGCCGCAACTGGGCGGAAGTCTGGCTGAATGAAGGTTTTGCGACGTATATGGAAGCCGCGTATCGTGAAAAAATTTACGGTCGCGCCGATTATTTGCGGAAGGTGCGGGCAGATGCCGCCGAATTTATGGCGAGCGATGCGGTGAGCGACAACGAACACGCGCTTTACAATCAAGCGGCGCGTCCCGACGATTCGCTTTTCGACGCGACGGCTTATCAAAAGGGCAGCGCGGTTATACACACTCTGCGCGAAACCGTCGGCACGGAAAATTTTTGGAAGGCGATCAATGTTTATCTGAATCGTCATAAATTTCAAACGGTCGAGACGCGCGATTTGCAAAAGGCGATGGAAGAAGTTTCGGGCGTAAATCTCGAACGGTTTTTCAGACAATGGGTTTACGGCAGCGGCTATCCGAAGTTGAACGTCAAACAAGTTTACAATCCGTCGAGCAGACAGTTGGATCTAATCATCACGCAGACGCAATCCGGCGACAAATCAACGCCCGAAGCGTTTGTTTTACCGATGGATATTGAAATCACGACGGCAAACGGAACGAGAACCGAAAAGATCACTATCAAAAAACGCGAGGAGAACTTTTCGTTCGGAGTTGATAATGCGCCGACGAAAATCGTTTTCGACAGGGACGAAAAAATCCCGCTCAAAACGGTGAAAATACAGCCGCTGGCGATGGCAAAGGGAAAGTGATTTCGATTATATTTAAACAAAAAAGTTCCGCGCAACGCACGCGGAACTTTTCTCTTTGAGAAGACAGTTGTCTTAGTTTGATTTGTTGAAAAAAATCAAAGCTACGAAGCACACGCAAAATCGTGCTTGTTACGGCAAAAATTTCTTAGTGACTTCTTCACCAAACCTACGAGGTTAGCTGACGGGCTAGGAAAGAAGAAGTGTCCCCGCGTTTTCTTTAGCAAAACGCTTCGCCCCGTGTTTGAAAAAAACGCTTTCTCAAACAATTGGTTCCCCCGTGCCGTTCTTCTTGCGTCGAACGACTTCGGCGATAAGTTTTCAACACGGATAATATAACACTGGTTTTCGCTTTTCGCAAGATTTGTTTCGGTTTGATTGAGTATTGTTTTTGTGCGGCTGAGATGACCCGGAGCGAGGCGATTAATAAGTTTGCGAGATTTAATAAACAGTTTGATAAAAAAGTCGTCGGTTTCGCTTTCACGTTCATCGAGTTGTTTGGTTTCGTTTGTAATTTTTGCCGCTTATTTTTTACTGAAAGAATATCTGTCGCAAAACTTTCATATCTTTGAATCATTTTATGTTTTCTATTTTAGGCGGTCTGTTAGTCCAATATATTAAGCAGCTTCCCACTAGCAACCAAATCAAGAGAGCGACCAAAAAATCAGCCGCGTCAGTAAAATTTTTAATCTCTGGTTCAGATCCGAATCTATCTCCGATTGAACTGAGAGCAAGCAAAAGAAAGAAAAATAGAATAGACATCTTTCCTAAATAAGTGGTTATGGGGAAGCAAACTTGAGATGACGAGTGGAAAGTTTCAAATTGACAATGGCTGCAACCAGTTTCCAAGTC
>JAYVGL010000349.1:0-3631 GCA_043772175.1 Pyrinomonadaceae bacterium
TCGTCCGCTCGTCGGCAAACAGAGCGCGACGAAATTTCAGCCGAAATTATCGGTGATCTGGTCGCCGTTCGAGACCTTTCCGATTTCGTTCTATGGCAATTACGGGCGCGGCATCTCCTCACAGGACGCACGCGGCGTGATCCGCAAATCCGATTCGCCCAAAGTTTCGACGACCGATTTCCATCAGACCGGAGCGACGTATAACGGCAAGCGTTTCTCGGTCGCACCGAACTTTTTCTTTATTGACCGCTCGAACGAACAGGTTTACATTCCCGACGACGGCTCGATTGAACTCGCCGGACGCTCGCGCACTTACGGAATGGAATTGAAAACCTTCGTGCGGCTCACCAAACGGCTGAGTTTCAACGGCGGCGTAACGCAGGTTTTCAAAGCGTTTTATCCCGGCGAATTCACCGAAAATCCGGTGCGCCGAAGAATCGTCATTGACAACGCGCCGCACACGGTCGCCAACGGGAGCCTGGTTTTAACCGAACTGAAAGGCTTTAATTCGTGGCTGACTTATCGGAAAATTTCCAGTTACCGCGTTGACGGTGCAGACGACACGATTCGTGCCGCCGGTCACGATGTTGTGGATTTCAGCGTCTCGAAACGTCTCAAAAGATGGATGGATGTCAATCTCTTGATTGATAATGTTTTGAACAAAACCTACAACGAAACGCAGCAGTATCACGAATCGCGTCTGCGAACCGACGCGCCAGTCGGCTTCGATCCGGTCATCGGCAGAGACATTTACCCATCGCGCTTCCACATCACGCCCGGCTTCGGCACGACGTTTAATTTCGGCGTAACTTTCCGTCTGGGCGCGAAAGAATAGTTTTCGTCCGCAGATGAACACAGATTAGCACAGATAAGAATTTTGACTTTACCTGTGCTAATCTGTGTTCATCTGTGGACAATTTCTATGACATTTCCAAAACCAACCAAAAATCGAATCTCCAGAAAAGCGGCGAGTTTCACCGAATCGGTCATTCGTGAAATGACGCGCGAGGCGATGAAATACGGCGCGGTTAATCTCGGACAGGGTTTTCCAGATTTTGCTGCGCCCGAAGATATTAAACAAAAGGCGATGCAGGCGATTGCCGCCGACCACAATCAATACGCGATTACTTGGGGCGTGAAATCTTTTCGTGACGCGATTGCGGCGAAAACGAAGTGGTTTTTGAATTTGGACGTTGACCCGGAAACGGAAATTACGGTTACTTGCGGTTCGACCGAAGGGATGATTGCGGGAATGTTGGGATGCGTGGACGCAGGCGAAGAGGTCGTCGTATTCGAGCCGTTTTACGAAAACTACGCGCCGGACGCGATACTGTCGGACGCGAAACCAGTTTACGTCCCGCTTTATCAAACGGCGGACGGCTGGCATTTTGAGAAAGATGAGTTGCGAAACGCTTTTAATGAAAATACAAAGGCGATTATCATCTGCAATCCGAACAATCCGACGGGCAAAGTTTTCTCCCGCGAAGAACTCGAATTCATCGCGGAACTCTGCAAGGAATTCGACGCGATTTGTTTCACCGACGAGATTTACGAACACATAATCCACAAAGGAATCCGCGATGCCGGAGAGATGACGCGGGATAATCCGAAACACGTTTCGATGGCGCAGATTGACGGAATGCGCGAGCGCACCGTTGTCGTCAATTCGCTGTCGAAAACATATTCGGTAACGGGCTGGCGCGTCGGTTATGTGATCGCGCCGCCGGATATTTCGAGCGCGATTCGTAAAGTTCACGACTTTTTGACGGTCGGCGCAGCGAATCCGCTTCAACAGGCGGGCGCGTATGCTTTGAGTTTGCCGGAAAGCTACTACGCCGGATTGCAGAAGGAATATCAGCGAAAACGCGATTATATCGTGCCGATTCTGCAATCGGTCGGCTTAAAATGTGAGATGCCGCAGGGCGCATATTATGTGATGACCGATATTTCCGATTTCGGTTTTGCCAACGACATTGAGTTTACAAAGTTTTTGATTCGTGAAATCGGCGTGGCGGTCGTGCCGGGTTCGTCATTTTATCACGATAAAAGTTTGGGTTCGCAGAAAGTCAGATTTTGCTTTTGTAAAAAAGACGAAACGCTCGAAGCGGCGGTGGAGAGACTGCTGAAATTAAAATCAAGAATTTGATAAAAACAAAAAGCCTGCCGTTATTAAAACGACAGGCTTTTTACTTGATTGGAAAAAGACGCTTACTTCTTCATATTCGCGTTGCTCATCGTGTTGGCGTTGCCGGTTCCGACAGTTTGATTGGTCAGCGAATCGTTCGCTTGAACTTTCAATTCGTTTTTCACGCCTTTCTGTCCTTCGATGCCTTTGGCGACCGTTTCCGCCTGCGTTTTCTGTGCGGCGGTGGCGACCGTTCCTTTTAAGGTGATGACATCGTTGGTAACGTCAACATTAATCGTCGAATCGCGCAAATCGTTACTGGTCGCCAACGCGCCTTTAGTTTTGAACCAAATCCAACTGTCGTTCGCGCCTTGTCCGATAGTGCTGACACCTTTGTCCGCCTCGTATTTCGTGCGGTCTTTGTCATAATCGACACGCGACATATTTGAATTCATCACGGTCTTGTTGCTCATCCCGGTATTCATCGCCATATTCGAGTTGTTGTTAACGACCACGGCAAGATTGCCGTTTGAATTGGCGTTCGCTATCGTCTTATTGATACTGGTATTGGTCGCCGTCTCGCAACCGATTGAACCGACTGCCAGTGCAGCGGCGAATGTTAAAGTGGTTAGTCTTCTCATAATAATCCCTCTATTTTTTTGAATTTAAGATTTGTGAAATCTGCCGACTTCACCAATCCACCGTATTATATTCGGTCAGGCGATTGGTAAAGCAAAAATCGTGCTAAAGACTGATTGACGGCATAGTTCACACAAATAAGATAACTTATTTGTGCAAAGATTTCCTGCGGAAAAGCAACTTTTTCCGGTTTTTCTGCAACCCATTCGTTAAAATTCGCGTAGAGTTACACAAAGATTTTTAGTTGATTGGAGATTTTATGTTAAATAAATTTGTTGCTTTGACGATATTGGCGATGGCTTGCACGATACCGGCAAACGCCCAAACCGCCACTTTCCCGACTGAAAGACGGGTGCAGCGAATGGCGTTTATTCTGCCGTCCGAAGGCGGTTATCTCGGTGTCCAAACCGAAGATATTTCAAAGGAAAATTTTTCAAAATACGGACTCTTGACCGTGCGCGGTGTCGGCGTTGATAAGGTTGTCGAGAATTCTCCGGCGGCGAAAAGCGGCTTGCAGAACGGCGATGTCATTCTCAAATTCGAGGGCGAAGAAGTCGGCAGCGTCAGAAAACTAACTCGTCTAATCGGCGAAACCGCGCCCGATCACACGGCGAAATTAACCGTTTTGCGCGACGGCGGCGAGCGCGAAATTTCGGTAACGCTCGGCAAACGCGAACTGCCGCAATTTTCCGGCGACAATTTCAGTTTCGGAAATTTGCCGAGTCTCGCGGAATTGCCGCGCCCGATGCAAACTGCGCCGATTCCGCCAATAGACAACTTTCCTAAATAAGTGCTGATTCTGCTAAAATTAACGGAATGAGCGTATTTGAAAAATATAAATTGAAACGTCCGGCGGAATTTACTCGA
>JAYVGL010000350.1:0-4386 GCA_043772175.1 Pyrinomonadaceae bacterium
TCAAGAGACGCGGTGAAAATATGCTTTTATTTCTGCAAAGCTACAGCAAATTACTAATCGGCGTAACGCTCGGCACGCGCGGGACTTCTTATCCGTTAAACATAATGTGGCGTTGGCGGCATAAGAACTACAAGGATTTATAAAACTTTTTTAGATTTTACAAGACAATCTCAACGGTAAAAACAATGATCGGTTCAGCGACTCAAACGATTAAAAAAACGAAGTCTTTAACCATCTTACAGCGGATTGAGAATAAAGACCGAACCGCCGTTCAGGACTGCATTGACGCTTACGGAAATCTCATCTGGGCGTTGGCGAGAAAATTCACCGCCTCAACGGATGAAGCGGAAGCGGCGACACTGGAAATTTTTCGAGATATTTGGCGATACTCGGAACGCGGCGATAAGCTGCAATCCGCCGAAGATATGGTGATTTCGCAGATTGCGCGGCGGCGACTGATTAGATATTTGCGATGAAGTCGAATAAGAATCTAGGGCAGCAGACAAACGTAACCGAACAAGGGGAAAACACGAATCAGAAAAGTTGCGGCGAAGTGCAGGATTGTAGGCGGTTTAAGGTCGTCGAATCCAATCCGCCGCTTCGCCGCAAAATCATCGAGGACAAACAATGAAACTTTCTAATCTCCGCCACCGCGTTCTTTACGCGGAAGACAACGAGGACAGTCGTGAGTTGGTAAGTGTAACGTGCCAAATGTCGGGAATCGAAGTCATTACTGCCGAGACCGCTGCCGAAGCGTGGCGATTAGCGCAATCGGAATCGTTCGATTTGTATCTGCTCGATTCGCGGTTTCCCGACGGCGACGGTTTGGAGTTGTGCCGCCGGCTGCGCCTCTTTGCTCCGCTCGCGCCGATTCTCTTTTATTCCGGCGACGCTTATGAATCCGACCGGCAAAAGGGACTCGCGGCGGGAGCCAGCGATTATTTGACCAAGCCTTATATGGCAGACCTAGCGGCGACTATTCGGCAAAGTATCGAACGAATAAACGGAACGGCTGGTCAAACGACAACAATTTATTCGCAAACTTCGCTTTAGCCGCGAGAACGAATTTTGAAGTTTCTTTTGACAGTGCCGAATGTGAATAAATCTCACTCGGACGGGTTAACCGAGCCGGTAAAACCGGGGGTAAATAAAATGTTTGACGCAGAAAAGAAGTCGCAGTATTGGAATCATTTTACGGACGAAACCCTTCGCAGTTTCCGTCCGAAAAAGATCACCGACTTTCGACTTAAGCTCATCAAGGAACTGGTTCTAAACGATGATTTTCTCTGGCAAACGGTGATCCCGCATTCGCCGGAACTCAATAAAACTCCGAACGAGTTAAGGGAAAGCTCGCCGCACGATTATCAACGAACGCGCGCGAATTTTTGGGCGATGATTCGTGAAAAAATTCAGTTTCAACTAGCCCAATCAACCGAACGATCCGATACGCTCGGAGAGAAAAGCAGAGAAAGTAATTCGCAGCTTTTTCTTTAGCAGCCGATGTTTCACTTTATTGTGCCGCATCGGTTGTTTTTCCGAGAGCGAAGGCTATCGCTGAGAAGGGTGGCTTCCCGATAAAAGTCAGCCGTCCTTCGTTTTTTAAAGCGACGCACGATTGCAGAGTTTTCAAATAGAAGGTGTTTGTCTGAACGCGACTTTATTTTCGCTCGGTTACTGCAAATTACAATTGAGCGTAAGTCTCGGCTTTTACCGCTTTTGAAAGCCGGACGGAGGAAAATCAGCAAACCGTTTGTAACGACGAGTGGTTTTGCCGCGCGGCGGCAATTCCGAATCTGATTATCCCGCCGAAGGAACCGGCTTATTTCGGTGGCGAGCAAATCGCTTTTCATTTCGGCGAACCCGTCTGCGCCTCGCTTCCGCCGCCGTATCACCCGCTCAAACTTTCCCAGTCAAACGCCAACTAGCCTGAGATGTGTCAATTTTCCGCCTGAAAAACGGGAAATAAGCGCTATCGGTTTACGTCCGACTCGGCTTTTTTTCGGTGTTTCAATCGCCGAAAAAAGCCGAGTCGGACGATAATCACGAAGTTCCCGAAACGCCGCTGATTACGTCGTCGTTTTTCGCCGGTTTTTTTGTTGTTTCCGATTATCGGAATGGCGGCTTAAAAATTAAAATCAAAGAGTGCGCGTTAAAATAAAATATGGCACATAATCACGGTTCAGACGACGGACATTCACACGCCGCCCCGAACAGTTTCGGACGAGTGTTCGCCGTCGGCATCGAACACTCGACTTGGCAGATTGAATACGGCTCGGAGTCGGAATTGTTATACACGACCGGCAATCCGAAAAATTTGATTGCAGCCGCTGCCGTCTGGAGATCGTCTTCGGGATATTTATATGAGTGAATTGGTAAAGATTGAAAGTAAAAACAGCGGTCTCTGGCAAGATCGCAAATTTTTGTGGCTGACTGCGAGCGTCGCGGTCGTCGCCGTATTTGAATTTCTTTCGCTGACCGGCAGGCAGCTGCCGCGAAACATCGCCGCGCCGTTTTTCGCCCTGATTATTCTGGCGGTCGGCTGGCGCACGATTTGGCACGGTCTGAAGGCTCTCGCCAAATTAAATTTTCGGAGTATCAATCTGCTGATGGTGATTGCGATGGTCGGCGCGTTCTACTTGGGCGAATACGAGGAAGCGGCGGTCGTTATCGTGCTTTTCAGCTTGGGAGAAAGGCTCGAAGCATTCGGCATCCGGTCGAGCAAATCGGCTTTGCAGGCACTGGTTGACAGCACGCCGAAAACCGCCAAAATCAAAAATGCCGGCGGGCAGGAAAGCGAACTGCCGCTCGAAAACATAAAAATCGGCGATGTTCTTATCATTAAACCGTCAGATATGATTGCGCTCGACGCGGAAGTTTTAACCGGCGCGTCGAGCGTTGACGAATCAACCATCACGGGCGAGCCTTTGCCGAAAGACAAACACGCCGGGGACGTGGTTTTCGCCGGAACGCTCAATATGCAAGGTTATCTGGAAGCCCGCGTTCTGAAAGCCGCCAAAGATTCGACCTTGGCGAAAATCATCGAAACGACTTTCGCGGCGACCAAAACGAAAGCCGAAACGCAGAAATTTATCGAAACTTTCGCCGGTTACTACACGCCGTCAATTATCGTCATCGCAGCTTTATTGGTCGCCGTTCCGACGCTCGTTTTCGGTCAGCCGTTTAACTCCTGGTTCGAGCAGGCGATTACGATTTTGGTGATCGCCTGCCCGTGCGCGCTAGTTATCTCCACGCCGATTTCGATTTACGCGGCAATCGGCAACGCCTCGGCGAAAGGCGCGTTGGTTAAAGGCGGCAAATATATCGAAGCCATCGGTCAAATCAAAGCCGTCGCAATGGACAAAACGCGCACTCTGACTTACGGCAAACCGAAAGTAACCGATGTTCTGCCGTTCGGCGAAACTTCGCGCGAGCATCTTCTGGCGTGTTCTGCCGGCATCGAAAAATATTCTGAACACCCGCTCGCGCAGGCGATTGTTGCCGCCGCGAATGAGGAAAGACTCGAAATTCACGCGGTCGAAAACTTTCAAGCCGTGATGGGCAAGGGCGCGAAAGCCGATTGCGTCGTCTGTTACGACTCGCATCACTGTATCGGCAAATTACCCTTTATCTCGGAAGAACACCACGTTCAGGACGAAATTGTGAAAATGGTCGAAGCATTGCAGGCGCAAGGCAAAACCTCAATCGTCATCAGCAGCAACGGCGGCGTGGAAGGCGTTATCGCGCTGACCGATGAAATCAAGCCGGAAAGCAGACAGGCGGTTTCCGACTTGCGGGCGTTGGGAATCGAAACCGTGATGCTGACCGGAGATAATCACGCTCCGGCGATGCTGGTCGCCAAAGAAGTCGGCATCACGGAAGTCAAAGCCGAGATGCTGCCCGAACACAAAGCCGACGCGATTCGAGAACTTTTAGCCAAATACGGCTTGACGGCGATGGTCGGCGACGGCGTGAACGACGCGCCCGCGCTCGCTCTCTCCTCGGTCGGCATTGCGATGGGCGCGGCTGGCTCGGACACGGCGATTGAAGCGGCTTCGATTGCTATTCTCAACGACCGCTTGGAATTGATTCCTTATCTGGTTCGACTGGGAAGAAAAACGATTTCGACGATAAAAATCAATACCGCCTTCGCCGTCGCCACGAAAATAGTTTTCGTTATCTTGGCGATTCTCGGTTTGAGCAGTCTGGCGTTGGCGATTTTCGCCGATGTCGGCGTGACGGTTTTAGTGATTTTAAACAGCCTGCGACTTCTGAAATTTTCCCGATGAGCTTTAGAGTCTGTTTAAATTTTCAACAAGCGAGTTGTTTCAACATAATACGGATCATCGCCAGTTGGATGAAAGCCTTTGAAACTTCCGTCTTTTCTTC
>JAYVGL010000351.1:0-4062 GCA_043772175.1 Pyrinomonadaceae bacterium
GTCAATCTGCGCGTTGATGATGGTCGTTGGCGGCAAACCGCGCAGATTCGCCCGGACAAGCGAAAGGCGTGGGTCGTTCGATTCCGTCTGCGTCGTCAAATAAAAACTGTAAAACCAGGGCAGCTTCGGCGCGTTGAGAGTCAATTTCGGACTCGTATTTTCTCTGACCGACGGCGCGTTCAAATCGTTGTTGGCAATCGGATAAACCAGCACTTCGGCGAGCGGAACTTGAATGTTTTTATCACGCGCCATAATTGCGACATTGCAGGCGAGATTGCCACCCGCTGATTCGCCGACGACCGCGACTCTTTTTGCGTCGCCGCCGAACGTCGCCGCGTTCGCCAAAACCCATTGATACGCCTCGAAAGAATCGTTGTGCGCCGCCGGAAATTTCGCTTCCGGTGCTTTGCGATATTTGACCGCGATGACAATCGCGCCCGCGCCGTTGGTCAGAGCTCTGGCTGACGAATCGTAAGCGTTGATCGAAGCGATGACGAATCCGCCGCCGTGATAATAAACGATCACCGGAAACGGACCGCTGCCCGAAGGCGTGTAAACGCGCCCGGCGATTTGTCCGGCGGCGACGGAAATCGCGATTTCCTCGACTTTGGCGACCGGCTCCGGCATCGGATAACTGGGCGTTTTCTTTTGAATCGTCTGTTTGAGCGCGTCGGGAAACGCCGGTTGATAACGCGCCTCGCCGGGCGTTAAGGTTTCAATCGGAATCGGTTTGAGCGCGGCGAGATTGTCTAAAACAGCCTGCATCTGCGCGTCGGGCTTTGCCGTCATTCCGCCCGTCATTTGATTTTTCGGCGCGGGTGTCGGGCGCGTCATTTGCGCCGCCGCTGATTGAACTGCCGCGAGTAAAACGAGCGCGGCGAACGCGGCGGATATTTTTGAAAAGCGATGTTTTGATAAATTCATTTGTAGAACTTCCTTTTTGTCTCAATGAGTTAAGCGCGGACGAGATTTTTACAAAATGCTCGCCCGCGCTTTTAATTTTTACGATTTGATAAACAAACCGGCGATTGCCAAAACCTGCGAGCGCGTCAGAGGCTCGTCGAAAGTCTGACTTGCCGCGTCCGGCGGCGTTCCGCCCGCGCCGCGAAAATCAATGTCGCCCTGCACGGTGTTTTCTTCGCCGTCGTAAACCGCCTGCGCCTGCGGCGGCAAAGAGCCGCGCGAGTTGCCGGTAATCCATTCCTTTTCGCCGCGAATCCGCCGAATCATCGCCGCGTGGCGGGCTTCGACCGAAACGATCTTGCCGGAAATCGCCGGATTCACCGGGTCAACCAACAACTTGCCCGCGCCGTTGTAAGCCGATGTCGCCAAATCCGCAAACGTCATCGCGGTTTCGAGAACGCTTTCGCGTTTCGTGAAATTCACTTTGCTGAAATCGGTTTTGTTATCAATCTTCTAAAATAAAATTATTTTTCAAGCGGTTTTTAAAGTTTCGCCCGCCTCCTCTTTTAATTTTTGAACGCCCGATGGTTTGTTCCGATATTGGTTTTAATTTCATTTTTGCTTTTTCCTAACGGCTTTTTCCTGTTCAGTCAGTAAAATTATCGGCAGAGACGACGTATCAGCCTGCGCGAAACGTCTGCTGAAGCAGTCAGGCGGCAGCTTTAAAAATTTACGCCGCATAATCTCGCCCGAATTCACCACGAAACAGACTTTTTCATAAGCAAGATTCAAAAGAAATTTCTAGAAGTTTGAGAATTGCCGTATATCTATCAAGATGACAGAGCGGAAAAAGATGAGGAATAAGGAAAGGACGCGCCGTTGATAGGGAAAACCCTATAACTTTTATCGTTAAGCGCAATTTTCTAAAAAAGTTCCCGCCTATCGAAGGAAAGGCGGAAAGATGGCAGGGATTCTTCCCAATTGGCGAAGACTTAAAGATTGAAAAAAGATTATATCGCCGCCGATGAATTGCCGGAAAACACTAATTGTCCTGCATCCAGCCCTGAAGAATCGCGTATCTGATAATGTCTTTACGGCTTTGCATATTGAGTTTTTTGAGACAGTTGGCTTTGTGCGCTTCGACGGTTTTGACCGAAATACCCATTTTCTCGGCGATTTCCAAGTTGCTGTAACCGAGCGCGATGTGGCGAAAGACTTCCCGTTCGCGTTCGGTTAACGATTGTCCGCCGGTTTCGCCGCGCCGGTTGTTTTGTTTTTCGGCGTAGCCCTCGAAAACCTTACCCGTAATCGCCGGGTCGAGATAATTGCCGCCGTTTGCGATGGCGCGGATGGCGTGAATCAATTCGGCGGGTACGCTTTGTTTTAAGACGTAGCCGGAAACTCCGGCTTGCAGCAATTCGTTCAAATAAGCCGTGTCGGTGTGGCGCGTCAGGGTCAGAATTTTTATGTCGGGGGCGATTCTTTTGAGTTTCGCGGCGGCTTTCAGACCGTTCAGTTCGGGCATCGAAATGTCCATCAGAACGATGTCGGGCTTTAATTGCCGAGCGAGTTCGATTGCCACGCGACCGTCGCCCGCTTCGCCGACGACTTCCATATCGTCCTGCCTTTCGACGATTAATCGAATGCCTTCGCGCACGGTGGCGTGGTCTTCGGCGATCAAAATTCGCAGTTTATTTTCCATCGGATTTTGTCCTTTTTACTCTTTCAGCCGGAACGCGCACGAAAACGGTCGTTCCTTTTCCCGGCGCGGACTCGATTTCGAGTTCGCCGCCGACGAGTTGGGCGCGTTCATTCATTCCGATTAAGCCCATACCTTTACTTTTATTCTTTTTATCGTTCGGGTTAAAGCCTTTGCCGTTGTCTTCGATGAGCAGAGTAATTAAACCGTCGCGCCGCTCCAGCACTACTTCGACGCTTTTCGCTTTGGCGTGTTTGTGCGTGTTGTTTAAGGCTTCCTGCACAATGCGGTAAAGATTAGTTTCGACTTCGGGCGCGAATCTGACGCTTTTTAATTTAGAGGCGAGCAGTTCCGCCGAAACCCCGGAGTGATGCGACCATTGCTTAACGTAATTACCAAGCGCGGCGACGAGTCCTAGATCGTCGAGCGCGGCTGGTCGCAATTCCCACGCGAGAAAATCAACGCCGTTGTCAATGCTTTGGGCGATCAATTCTATTTCGTCAATTTTGCCGCATAACTCATCATTTTCCACGCATAATTTTTTAGCGATGTCGAGCTTTAACCGAAGCGCGGTCAACTGCTGACCGAGTTCGTCGTGCAAATCGCGGGCGATGCGCTTGCGTTCGTCTTCCTGCGCTCCGACGAGTTTTTGCAGCAATTCTTTGTCGCGCACGGCTTTTTCGGCTTCGATTTGCTCGGTCATATCGCGGGCGATTTTGACAAATCCCTGCACGGTTTCATCTTCGCCCGAAATCACGGTCATCACGCCCGAAACGTAAAAGCGCGAATTGTCGCGGCGCAAATGAAAGCGTTCGTCGGGCGCGTGTCCGGTTTGCAGAGCCGTTTTCATTTCCTTTTCGGGAACAGCAGCGGCGCGGTCTTCGGGCGTAAAGATAATTTCGGACGATTGACCAATCGCTTCGCTTTCCGTCCAGCCGAACATTTTTTCCGCGCCCGTGTTCCAATAATTGATGATGCCGTCGGGCGTGGTCGCCAAAATCGCATAGTTTGACGCGCTTTCGATCAACAGCCGCAGACGTTCTTCGGATTCGCGCAAAGCGAATTCGGCGCGTCGGCGTTCGGTCAAATCAATGGCGAAGAAAATTCCCGTCTCGCCCGCTTCGTCAAAGTGTCCGCCGCCGATCAAAACCGGAATGCGCCCGCCGTCTTTGCGGAAGTATTCTTTTTCAAACGGCGTGCAATTTCCGCGTTCGGCGATTTCGCGCAAGACTTGTTCATCCTGCGGCAGATATTCGGGCGGCGTGATGTCTTTCCAATTAATTTCGCCGTTTTCCAATTCGCGCCGCGTCCAGCCGATAAGTTCGAGCAGAGCGTCGTTGGCATCAATAATGTCGCCGTCCGCCGTCCAAACGCCCATCGCCGCCATATTGCTCGAAAAAACACTGCGAAAACGCCGTTCCGATTCGCGCAGCGCATCTTCGGCGCGGGCGCGTTCGATG
>JAYVGL010000352.1:0-2523 GCA_043772175.1 Pyrinomonadaceae bacterium
TTTGATGAACATTTTCCTGCAAGCCTTCGACGAAGGCTGGCTGACGGACGGACGCGGCAAAAAAGTTTATTTGTCGGATGCCATCGTCATTATGACCTCGAATTTGGGTTCGGAAAATTTCAAGAAATATGAAAAACCGCTTGGTTTCGGTATGAAATCAAACGGCGAAATCAAAGAAATCACCGGCGACGTAATGAAAGCCGCCGAGACAAGATTCTCGCCGGAGTTTCGCAATCGAATTGATGAAATAATTGTTTTCTCGCCGTTGACGATGGACGAAGTCCGCGACATCGCCAAACTTTATCTGAATAAACTAAAGCGTAATATGGAGCGGCAAGGCAAAGTTTTCGACATCACCGATGAAGCGATTGACCTGCTGACCGAAAAAGGCTACAGCCGAACTTACGGCGCACGCTTTTTGAAACGTCACATTGACCAGAAAATCAAACTCCCGATCACCAACCAGTGGAAATCGGCGGCGAGATTTTCGGTCGAGGCGGAAGAAGGCGAAATCGTCATCAAACCGACCGACGCTTTCAGTTTGAATTAAATCAGGGCTAAAACTCTTGTCAAAAAAGGCTTCAACGAGTATTATTCGTTGGAGCCTTTTTTATAATCAAGGAGAAATCTATGCAATCACTCAAACAAAAAATCCTTTTCGCTTTTGCTCTGTCGTTTCTGATGCTCGCCTTTTCGACCGCGATAGAAGCGCAAAATCTCTCCTTCCGCTATTTCTACAAACTCGATTTATCGGCGGCAGCCGAAGCACCGACGTTTCCAAACGGTTTCCCGGAATTCGATTTTCCCGAAACGGCGCGAAAAAACGGTGTCGAAGGAACCTTGAAAATTGTTCTGACGCTCGGCGAAGACGCGAAAATAAAAGACATCACTGTTGGGCAGCCGCTCCCCTTCGGCGTAACCGAAGCGATCACGAAAAATCTGCAAGCCTTACGCTTTCAGCCCGCTAAAAGAGAAGGCAAGCCGATTGCCGTCAAAATGTTTTTCGATTACGTCGTCGCCGTAACTTACGGCGAAACCAGCAAAGATGTCGGCAAACCGAAAATCACCGCGCAGCCCGTCGCCGTCTATCCAGAAAAATATCGCAGCGAAAAAATCAAAGGCAAAGTTCAAGTGAGAGCGATGTTCTACCCGGACGGCAAAATCGAAATCGTCAATGTCAGCAGCACGATGCCGAAGGAGTTCGACCGCGCCGCCGCCGAAGCCGCGAAAAATATAAAATTTACTCCCGCCGTTCACAAAAAAAGCAAACAGCCGGTCGCGCAGGCAATGACGGTTGATTATGATTTTAGGCCTTAAAATTTGGTTGTATTTTTATGAGAAAAGTCTTCTTCCTGATAATTTTCACTTTGGTTTTCGGTGGTTTTCTGTTTGCTCAAGAGTCGCAACCGCTTCAAATTTTAGAGAAGCCGAATCCGCAACTTCCAAAAGATCACGGAACTCTGGATATACAAGGAACTATCACCTTAAAAGTGGACTTTCTTGCTAACGGTCAAATCGGTAAAGTCATTGCCGTTTCATCTCTTCCTTATGGTTTGACTGAAAACGCTATCGAAGCCGCAAGGCGAATCAAGTTCGTGCCGGCAAAAAAAGCTGGCGTTGTAAAGAGCGTCTCTAAAGTTGTTTTCTACAATTATATTTATGGCGGTTGGCAAAACACGCCGAAAAAATCTGATGTTGAAACAGACGATTTAAAGTCGGACGAAAAAGCCGAAACCGTCCTAAAAAAAGCCGTCGAAAAACTCGGCGGCGAAAAGTATTTGCAGGTTAAATCAATCGTTGGGCGCGGCAGATTCAGCGTAATCCGCGAGGGCGCAATCGTTTCGTTTCAGTCGTTTACCGATGTTATCGTGTATCCCGACAAAGAGCGCACGGAGTTCAAAGACGGCGGCGTGAAAACCGTGCAGACGAATACGCAGGATACCGGCTGGATTTTCGACGGCGGTGCGGAAACGATTAACTTACAAAATAAAGATCAAATCGAAAATTTCAAACGCAGTCTGCGCGTCAGCCTCGACAATCTTCTGCGCGGCTACTGGCGCGGCAAAGCGGTTTTGAGTTACGTCGGAAAACGTCCGGCGACGCTCGGCAAACGAAGCGAGGTTGTGAAATTAACTTTTGCAGACGAATTTACCGTCGAGTTTGAATTTTCGGATGAATTTCTGCCGATGAAAGCCGTTTACAAACGTCTGAACGCCGACAAAGAGGAAGTCAAAGAAGAGGACCGTTACGCGCAGTTCGTAGATTTTCAAGGAGTTAGAACGCCACTTATCGTTGACCATTTCTCGAACGCGGCGCAGACCAACCGCATCAATTACGAATCAATCGAGTTTAACAAAACGATTCCCGAAAAGATTTTCGTCAAACCGGACAGCGCAAAAGAGTTGAAAAAAGATTTGAAATTGTAAATTCTTTGCAAAGCAATTAGCCGCGAGCAAACACGAAAGGAACACGAAAAATTTAATTTTATTTCGTGTTCCTTTCGTGTTGGCTCGCGGCTAAAAA
>JAYVGL010000353.1:0-5041 GCA_043772175.1 Pyrinomonadaceae bacterium
CCGTTAAAAGTGTTTTCTTCGCCGAATTTGTGTGCATCATTTTGTCAGCGCGTCAACGCTATTATCAATTCGCAAAGCGAATCGCCGAAACTTTCCAGCGGACGTTGGCGCGGTCGTCTTTTGAAGTGAAACCGTCGAGCGTGGCGAAAACCTTCATCGTGTCGTTCGGCGGCAGCGTTTCGGTTTGCAATGTCGGGATGACGATGATTTTTTTCTGTTTGATAATCTGATTTTTCGTATCAACAACGCCGACGCTTAATTCCAGAAGGCTGATGGTTTTGTCGCCGCGATTGCGAACCTCGCCGTGAATCGCCATCTGAATCGTGCCGAGTCCGAGCCGTCCTTCGCTCGTGCGGTCTAAATCGGTCGTGATGATAATGTTTTTCGTGTAAGCGTCAAACTCCGGCGAACCTTCGTAGAACGCGCCTGCCATCTGCTGCTGCGTCTGTTCTTCCGCCGTCGGCAGAAACGTCAAAAGCCACACGCCGCCCGCCACCAAAACCGCCGCGACGAGCAGCGCAACGACTAAAATTTTGCTAACGCCGCGCGGTTCTTTTTTTTCCTGTAGAAAGTTTTCCATAGATTTTTTAATGGTGAATGGTGAATGGTGAATGATAAATGATAAATGATAAATGATAAATGATGAACGGTTAATTGATTTCATTTACCATTCACCATTCACCGTTCACCGTTCACCATTCACCGTTACTTAGATTCTCGTTTTCGTTAAAAGTTCCCTTACGTTATCATTTAGTTGTCGCAAATTCCATATTCAAGGTTAAAACCAGAAACCAGAAACCAGAAACCAGAAACCCAAAGAATGCCGAACACCGCTCAAAGTTACATCAAAGATGCGCCCGCGCCCGAATTCGTCGAGGTCGCGCTGCCCCTGCCTTTGCGCCGGACTTTTACATACAGTTTGCCGGTCGGTTTGCGGGAAAACGTCAAGCTCGGCGCACGTTTATTGGTTCCGTTCGGCAAACGGCAGTTGACGGGTTACGCCGTCGCCCTGCATTTCCAACTTAATCCCGAACTCGGCATCGAACCGGAGACGATTAAGGACGCGCTCGAACTGCTCGACTCCGAACCGCTTTTGACCGGCGAAATTCTGCGGCTGACGCAGTGGTCGGCGGATTACTACGCCGCTTCGTGGGGCGAAATGCTGAAAGCGTCTTTGCCCGCCGGAATCAACGCCGGCATCGAGCAGATTTACACGGCGACGGCAAGCGGGCGCGACGAACTTTTGAAAATCGCGTCGGCGAAAACTCTGAAAACACAGATTCTGCAATATCTCATCGAACAGGGCGAAACCGCGAGCCGCGAATTAACCTTGAAGTTCGGCGAAGCGGCGGCGAAACGCGCTCTGCGCGAGTTGACCAAAGCGAATTGGGCGAGCGTCTATCACCGCACTCTGACCTCGCAGGTCAAGCCGAAACGCCGCAAAGCCGTCAAATTATCCGCGCCCGAATCTCATAAACCGAATCAAAAACCGTTCACCGAAGCGCAATCGAAAATCATCGAAACGCTGCTCGAATCAAGCGGCAAAATGCTGTTCACCGATTTAATCGAAGCGACGGAAACGAGCGCGTCGGCGATCAACACTCTGGAAAAACGCGGCGTTCTGGAAACTTTCGTGCAGGAAGTCCGCCGCGATCCGCTCGCTTCGGTCGCTTTGCCGGAACTCTTGCATTTAACATTGACCGACGCGCAAACCGCGATGCTGGCGGAGATCAACGCCGCGCTCGACGCGGCGAAATACAAAGCGTTTTTGCTGCACGGCGTAACCGGCAGCGGCAAAACCGAAATTTATATCAGAGCGATGCAGACGGCGTTGGATAAAGGAAAATCGTCGTTGATGCTCGTTCCCGAAATCGCGCTGACACCGGTTTTCTCCCGGCGTTTACGCGCCGTGTTCGGCGATTCGGTGGCGATTCTGCACTCGAATCTTTCGACCGGCGAACGCTTCGACGAATGGCGCAGAATCCGGCGCGGCGCGGCGCAGATCGTCATCGGAACGCGCTCGGCGGTGTTCGCTCCCTTACAGAACGTCGGTTTGATCGTCGTTGACGAAGAACACGATTCGTCATATCGCCAGCACGAATCGCCGTTTTATCACGGGCGCGACGCGGCAATCGTTCGCGCCAATTACGCCGATGCCGTCGTCGTTCTCGGTTCGGCAACGCCCGCTTTGGAGACTTTTCACAACGCGCACAACGGCAAATATCGTTATCTGACACTGCCGAATCGAATCGGCAATCGTCCGCTTGCCACTGCCGAATTAGTTGATATGCGCGAAGTTTTCAAAGTTGACGGCAAGGACACGATTTTTTCGCCCGCGCTGCTCGAAGCCATCGAAACAACTCATTCCAAAGGCGAGCAGTCAATAATTTTGCTGAACCGGCGCGGCTTTTCGCAGTTCGTGCTGTGCCGTTCGTGCGGCGAAACGATTCGCTGCCATAACTGCGACATCACACTCACGTTCCACCGGCGCGAAGGCAAACTCGTCTGTCATTACTGCAACCACCGCGAAAAAACGCCGCGTCAATGTCCTTCGTGCGAAGGCAAATTTTTGTATTTTATGGGCGAAGGAACCGAGCAGATCGAAGATATTTTGAAGCGCAAATTTTCAGCATTGAGAATCGCCAGAATTGACCGCGACACGACCGGACGGCGCAAAATGTTTGAGGAAACCTTAATGCAGTTCAGTCGCGGCGAAATTGATATGCTCGTCGGAACGCAGATGCTCGCCAAAGGACACGATTTTCCGAATGTAACTTTGGTCGGCGTAATTTCGGTTGACGCGGGTTTGTCAATGCCCGACTTTCGTTCCGCCGAACGCACCTTTCAACTTTTAACCCAAGTCGCCGGTCGCGCCGGTCGCGGTCGTTTAGCGGGCAGAGTTTTAATTCAAACTTTTTATCCCGAACATTACGCTCTGAAACACTCGAAAACGCAGAACTACGGCGACTTTTACGCCGAAGAAATCCGCTTTCGCCAAAAACTAAACTACCCGCCGTTCGTCGCTTTGGCTTCGATTTTAATCAAACACCCGAACTACAATTACGCCTTCAACAACGCGCAAATTTTAAGCGACTGTCTGAAAAAGTTGAACGTCGAAAAAAACTGCATCATTCTCGGTCCCGCGCCCGCGCCGCTCGCCAGATTGAAAAACGAACACCGTTTGCAGATTTTAGTGAAAGCGCGAAACCGTGCGAAACTGCGCGAAACTCTTGATTTCGCGCTTCACGAGGCGGAAGAAAAGTTTTGCGATTTGAAGATCGTCAACGTCGAGATTGATCCGGTGAATCTGCTGTAAATAGAAAGTGAGAACCAAAACTGTAGTTTGATTCTCACTTTCTATTTTTGCTTTCTAGCTGTTTCTACGGCGTTCTGGTGGCAGTTATTTGCACATTGAGCCAAGTATATTTCGTCGGAAAATAGCGTTCCTGCCTGAATTCGACACGCATTATGCCTGTTAATCTGACATTATTATCAATGTTAAATATTTTGTAAGTTTGCGGTCTGTTATCCTCGACGGTTATTTTACCTGTAATAGTAACGGGAATATATTTAACCAACGGTCGGTTTCGCGGTTGCTGAATCGGAAGAGTCCAAACCGGCGCGGAAATTTGCAGATCACTTAATTTCGCCCACTCGTTATAATGTTGTGCGCTTCCGCCGGTCAGCCAGCCGATTGAGGCAAAGTCACTGAACGACGAACCTTTACTGCAAGGATCACAATAAGTAAAACCTGATGAGAAATAACCGTATACAGCGTTTCTGTTAAAGTCGCTGCCGGTTTCATCCGTCGCATTCATCGAAAAACTTCCGAAGTTATTACCGATTTGGCTACGACTGGTCGAGATACTGATTGAATTTACTTGAATCGAGTGTATTTGGTCATCAGCCGCCAAAGTGCTGATTGTGAACGATACAATCGCCAAAACAACGAGTGAGATGTATTTTTTCATAATTTAGTTCCTGATTTTTCGACGAATTTAATTCAAAAAAGCGGCAGTGTCAAGGGTTTTTACGTGAACTTCGTCTAAAACGAAACTTCCGTGTAAACATCGGCGACCGAAAGGCGGCAGTTGATTGATTCAAAAAATATCGTCTCTTCGGCTTCGGCGTAAATTCGCACCTTCCAATCTTTTTCGTCAATCCGCGAAAAATGCTCGATTCGCATTACGTCCTGTTCGATTAAAATGTAGTCGGTCAAACTTTCGAGCGCAACGTAGGATTCAAATTTTTCGTTGCGGTCTTTTAATTTCGTTAATTTCGACAGCACTTCAAAGATAACTTTCGGATTGAGGAGGACATCCTTTTTCTTTTCGTCTTCAAATTCCCTTTCGCCGCAGGTAACGGGAATATCCGGGTAAAAATAATTTTCTTTTTTTCCCCGCACGCGCATATCGGAGGCGAACGCCCGACATTTCGTTTTTCGCAGCTGCAAACCGACTTCCAAAAATACATTGGAAGAAATGACGTTGTGATTATCGCTTGCGCCCGCCATTGCGACGATTTCGCCGCCGATGAATTCGTGTTTGTCTTTGGCGGCGCGTTCGAGTTCGAGATATTTTTCCGCCGTTATCGTTTGTCTTTTGTAGGCTGAATTCGTTCTACTCATTCGCGTCTCCTTTTTACTTCCAGACTTTATCTTAATTTCGCCTGTTTCACCAAGATTTTTTGCAAAGAAAAAGGCAATCATCACCAGGGATTTTTGCCTTTTACCTTTTTACTTCTGCCTCGCCGTTTAACTGACGGCTTTCGCGTGTGCTTCGCCGCCCGTGAATTTGACTTGCGCGTAGATTTCGGCGATGGAGATTTTGCAGTTGACCGAATCAATCGAAATCACGTCGTCGCGTTCGTTATAGATTTTATAAACCCACTGTTTGGCGTTTTGTTTGGCGTAATGTTCGACGCGCATTTCGTCTTCTTTAATCAAAATATATTCGCGGATGCTCGACATCGCCAGATAACATTCGAGTTTTTCGGTTTTGTCCTGAAAGCTCGTGTTTTTTGAAAAAATGTCGAATGAAAC
>JAYVGL010000354.1:0-3934 GCA_043772175.1 Pyrinomonadaceae bacterium
TGCTTTCTGCGCGTCTTGCCAATGTTGATTTCCGCAATAATCATCTCCCGTATTTTTAGTCAGGTAGTTGCTGTCGGGAAAAGTGCCGTGATGTCCGCCTATGATTTCGGCGATGTTTTTAGCAAAAAGCAATTTGAATCCGAATTTTTTATTCAAAATCGGCGGCAAAATTACACTTGTGACGAAATTGTGTGGTGCGGCGGAAGCCGACTTGAAGCCACTGCAAAAGTATTCTGTGTCGCGGTAAAGTTTCACGAGCCGAACGGTTTGTTTGTCTTTCCATTTTAATTTATCGAATTCGCCGCGCAGAGCAAACGGCGGCGAGCATTTTCCCAGGTCGTGCAAGCCGATGAGAAATGCAATTAGCTTTCCTGCTTCCGGCAGTTCGTCTTCGAGTCCGAAAGTCTTCGCCAATCGTCGCTTCTGTATGTCGGTCAGCACATTTTCCCATATCGCCTGTGCTGACGCGGCGACATCAATCAAATGACAGATGAGCGGATGAAAGGCATTTGGTCTTAGTAAGCCGGTTTTGTCATCAGTTGTTTTTGCCCAGAAAAGCGATAAATCAGGATTCATATTGGTGAAGTCTAAATCCGATGGGTGTCATAAATCGCTACCTTTTCAAAAAAAACATCGAAATATTTTTAAAACTTTGAACTACCGATAATTTCTTTAATTTTGAGACGCAGACTATCCGGCGCGACGACTTCGATGTCGGGCAGCCAGCCTAAAACGAATCTTTCTAAACCGCGCCCGGCGGCGACGCGCATTTCAATTTCAATTTCTTCGATCCGTCTATCTTTCGATTTTTTCAGTGAAACTGTTTTTTGTGAAGGGTGAAATTTTCTTTCGGCAAAAATGCCCGCCGTTACGCCGAAAACCTTTAGTTTTACCTTGATCGAATCGCCGTGGATTCCGTTAAAGCAATTATCCGTTAAAAACACCCGCAAATTGAAATCCGGCGGGCGCAGGAAGGTTTCTTTAGTAATCCTAATGGATTTGATGTGGTCGAGGGAAAAAGGACTGATGCGGGCATTTCGGTAATCATAACCAATGGTTTTCAGCGTCGCTCCGTCCGGGTCGAGATAAATGTTGTACGGATCAAATAACCGTTTCTCGTTGCGTAAACTTGAAAGACTTTCGTAATGCATCGAAACGGTGCGGCGTTCGATAGCAGATGTCGTCAGTTCCTCAATCGTCGCGCCGAATTTTGAATAATCTTTATTCGGCACGACCGACGTGCCGAGAATGTTCGATAATTCGTCGAGATTGCGCCGCACACTCGGCGGCATTTTCGAGCGCACTTTTTCGACGAGCGACTTCCCTGCTTCAGCGAAAGGCGAAGCTCTCGAAAAATTTCCACCAGCCGTAATCGCTTCCTGCGATAAAACGAGTGCGGCTAATTCGATAGGAGTCAGTTCGGACGAACTGAAATCGCTCTCCGGGATAAAATAAACGGTATTGCGCCCTTCCCTCTCCTCGCTCACCATTGCGAACTGACCGAGTTTATCAATCGCCCGGCGTACGGTTTTGCGGTCAACACCGAAATGCTCGGCGATTTCCTTTTGCGTCCGGCGACGATAGAGCAAATAGTGCTGAAGTTCAATTGTTTGATTGCTGAGGGTGCTTTTCATAATTGTTTCGGTAATTTTACCTCTTTTCGGAACAACGGAAATTTTATTTTTATTTTTTCTTTCATTTCGACATATATTTTGGCTGACGGAAACCGTCGTTCCAAAAAAATAATCTGCAAACAGAATGTTTGACTTGCCAGCAATCTGAAAATGCAAACATATAAAAATCCATACATTTGCATTTTTGCATTTTGGGGATTTCTGCCCAAACTCACGAAAAGTATCAATTAGCTTTTTAACTTTTTTGTTCCTGTCCATCATCAATCGTGAACACTTGCTTTTGATCAATTATTAGCTGCCCTCTGCAAAGCACAAATCTTAACAACGTCAAAATTATCCGAGATAAATGAAATAAGACACCTATTTTAATCGTCAATATCGTTATTGCACCGTTTCAAGGGGTTGGTCGAAAAACCGCAAATTAAAATTGAGTATGGGAAATTTCAGCGAATAAACGTGCCGTTTTTAGTTTTCAAGAGTTGCTGGCAGTTCCGGGTGGAAATTTTGATTGCAGGTGACTTGCAAATAATGCGAATTTCGTTTGCAGTATACTCGATTCACCGGAATTTATAGTTTTAAATAATTTGGTTTCAAGGTGCGGATGATTGCAGGTTTCGGGCGCATTGCGTTTGCAGGCTCTCTCAATAGGAATCGAGCGCGGGTGATTTTTTTTTTACGGGGCTTTTAGATTTATCAATTTATTAAACTTGTCAATTATCCGGCTCCAAGTTAAATTTGAGTGCAATTCTTCCGCAAAATTTAATCTCTCTTGGCACTCTAAAACTTGTGACGAAATTATCGGGAAAATTATTATTGTGCTGCTGTCTTTCTTTGTTCGTTGCGACAGCAACGGCACAGTATCGGCTTGACCATTGGACGGCGGACGACGGGCTGCCGCAGAATTCGATTTACGGGATTGTGCAGACCGGCGACGGTTATCTGTGGCTGGCGACCGTTGACGGGCTGGCGCGGTTTGACGGCTTGCGGTTCACGGTTTTCAATCGAAGCAATTCGCCGGGCATCGTCAATAATCGTTTTATCAGTTTGTTTGAAGCCGCAGACGGAGATTTGTGGGCGGGAACCGAAGAAAGCGGTGTCGTGCGTTATCATCAAAGGCAATTTACCAGCTACGGTGTCGAACAAGGATTGATTACGCCCAGTCCGTCATGGATTAGCGGCGACGCGGACGGTAATCCGATTGTTCTTTCGAGTAGTTTTCAAGTTTATCGTTTTGCGGACGAGAAGTTTTTAGCGTTCGATGCGGAAACAGATTCTCCGCAAACTGCTCCGATTGCCCGACCGGAAAGTATTCCTATTTTCTGCTCTTATGATTCGGACAAAAAGCAAACGGCGTGTTTGGTGAATGGACGAAGGTTGAGATTTTCTCCAGCCGACGGTTTGCCAATCTCGAATATCATCAATTCGGTGCAGGACGCTGACGGAACTCTTTGGCTGCTCACGAGCGATGCGGGTTTGGTTCATCTGGAAAACGGCAAAGCTGCCAGAATCTATACGAAACAGGACGGTTTGCCCGAAACACCGCTTTTTTTAGTGTCCGGCGCGAGACTCAGTCTGTTATCGAAGGACAAGCAAGGCGCGGTTTGGCTGACCGATTTGAAAACAATGCGGACCGAACTCTTATCCCGGCAGCCGCCGACCTCGCTGACTGAATTTGTTTCGAGCTATGAAGACAACGAAGGTAACATCTGGCTCGGCACGACTCGCAATGGTTTGTTTCGAGTTAGGAAACAGGTTATCACGGCTTATTCCGAGGCGGACGGAATCGCGGATAAAAACGTCTATCCGATTTACCAAGACCGCGCCGGAACGATTTGGATCGGAACGACGAGCGGACTTTTCAAATATGAAAACGAAACTTTTACTTCGGTCAAATCCGCCGAAAATTTTCAGGTCAACGCCATCGGCGAAGACGCTCTCGGACGCGTTCTGGTCAGCAGTTTCGGCGATTTATATGTTTTGGAAGGAGATCGTTTCAGATTATTTTACAACAATCTGTCCGGCGCAAACTATGCCATTCATACCGACCGCGACGGCTCGCTCTGGGTCGGCGGCAGCGGCGGATTAACGCGGCTTAAAGATGGAAGCACCGCCGCTTATACGACGAACAACGGACTTGCCGCAAACGACGTAAAAGTCATCATTGATGATAAAAACGGCGGATTATGGATCGGTGCTTACGGCGGTTTGACGCATTACCAAAACGGACAATTTACAGCTTGGACGGAAAAAGACGGTTTGCCGAGCCGCACCGTGCGCGCGCTTTATCTGGACGCGGACGG
>JAYVGL010000355.1:0-6305 GCA_043772175.1 Pyrinomonadaceae bacterium
CGCACGACGGCGCGGGCGGACGAATTGACGACCGAAGAATTCATCGCCGGCGGCGTGAATTTGATTAAAAAAATTAAACATTACAAACCGCAAACGCTCGCCGTTTTGGGAATCGGCGCATACCGCACGGCACTTCAAAAACCGAAAGCGCAACTAGGGTTACAGCCCGAAAAAATCGAAGGCGCAAACGTCTGGCTGCTGCCGAATCCGAGCGGATTGAACGCGCATTATCAATTGAATGATTTAGCAAAACTCTACGGTCAGGTGATAAGTTTCGAGCCGCATCTTTAGCCGGTTCCTTGTTCTAACAAAACCGATTTTTCTTCATAAACAGCCGACTGAGTAGAGAACCACTCAAACAAAGAAAATCTTTGAAGCAAAGTTACTGTTGTCACCTGCACGTCCATTGATTTTCTGTTTATTGGTAAAGTGTCTTTAGAACTTCTTCAACGGCTTTCTCCGCCCCTTTCTCTATGAGAAACTTTCGCGTCAAACTATCCCCGATGATTCGTTTTCCTGCCAATGAAGCGGCACTTGCGACCGCCTGACTTAAGTAAACTTCGTATGTCCCCGCTATCAACATACCGCCGGCAAAAGACAGATAGATATTATTTGCCTTTTGATAGAATCCACTATCAATGCTCAATACCTTCGGATTCAATCTGGCAGTCATCGCAACTTTAGTGAACTGTTCATTCTTGAGCAATCCTATCGCATCAATAATACTGCCTGCAATCCATTCTACCGGATCAACTTCTCCATCCTTATCTATGTCATATTCATCACGGTAGGCAACAATGATGACAGCCTTATTATCTAAAAAGCCGTCTGTCCAATCGGGCTGCCGGGAGACTCTTCAATTTCGATAAAACTCAATCGTCTTTTGTTCAGAAATTCAATGTAAAATTTAACTTGTTCATCAGTAAACGTCACTGTGACCTTAGTGCCATATTTGGGAATGTAATCTTTTTCCCATTCGTAATCTGTTGTTATTGCATCACCAGTAATTCTTATTAAACTTCTTTCTGGATGTTTTGCGGTAACGTCCGCTATGTCGCCATCTTTATATCCGAAATATTTTCGTAATATATCGTCTCTTAATTTACCCGACACTATCGTTGATGCTTTCGATCCTGCCGACCGAGTTATTTGCATTTCATAATTCTTTGGCATAAATATCTCCTCCAAAATTTCCTCATTGTCTAACTTAAAATGTCCTGAAATCAGTTCCATCTAAACGAGCATATTCCGCCGGACGTTTCGATTGAAAGTTTTTGCCTTTTGTGCGCTGCTTTCGTTTATAACTTGCTCCAAAATATGCGCCTAAGCAGCCGCCTGCCAATACAGGAAGGGTGAGTGCGATTACACTGACGACTTTATTAAAAGTAAAGCCAGACGAAAATACATCCAACAGAAACGCCAATATCCAAACAGCGGTTACTAAACTTCCTAAAGAAAAACCTAGTTTCCATCCGCCTTTATCCCACACAAAACCGAATAACGCCCCCAATCCTAAAAAGGTTATAAAAACAAGCAAGCCGAGAATTAGCTGACTGCTCAAAGAACCCCTGTCAAAGCCGAAGGGGAGTAAAATTATACCAACCACAAACCACAAATTAATGGCAACGAAAAAACCTATTATTCCGCTAAAGACAGCAAGAACGTGAACGAAAACACTGACAGGTTTAGAGTGATTAACCGGCTCGGCTGCGCTGAACTCCGAAAGGGTGTCGGATTGCCTTGCTTGCTTACAAAAATCACAAGTTTCGGATGTTTGAGAGTAAGCATTTTTACAATGGGGACAAGTTGCAATGTTCATTGGTTTCTTTTCTCCTGATTTGAACTGTTGATATTAAAATATAATGTGTCCAACGACCGAGATAACACGGGCGCGACACACGCCACGCTAAATTCTTATAACGCTCGCTGCCGAATCTCGCGTGCATTGACCTGTTCGGCACGTTTCGATCTTTAACACGTCGCCGACCTTCGCGCAACTTTGCTGGAAACGCGGAGCGCGGCTTTAGATTTTAGTTTTCAAACACGAAATGCCGAACTTTGAATTATACGAACTTTCGGCTTTAGTCAAGATAAATTTAGTTTCGAGCAATGTTTGAGCGGCGGCGGGCGGCGGTTAAATTTATTTAACCGCCGCGCAGCAAACGTCCGGCGACCTTTAAAAGCCGTCGAACTTGCAATCTAACCGAAAATTTTCTCGTTACTGCCAGCCAGTTCTTTGACCAAAGCGAGCAGTTCGTCAATGTCCACCGGCTTTGACAGATGTTTTTGATAACCGACTTGAAACGCGCGGTCGCGGTCTTGCGGACTGACGTATCCGGTGAGTGCGATGGCGGGCGTTAAGCCGCCTTGTGCGGGCGATAACTGCCGAATTTTGCCGATTAATTCGTAGCCGTCTTCGTCCGGCAAACCAATGTCGCTGATTAGAACGTCGGGTTTGAAGGTCGGCAGAATCTCCAACGCTTCGGCGGCAGAATTTACGCCCGCGATTTCCATTCCGTTCTGCTCGAACATCGTTTTCAGCATTTCACGCGAATCTTCGTCGTCTTCGACCAGTAAAACGCGCACATTCGGCGGCGATTTCATATCCTCCAAGGTCGGCGCGGCTTCGACGTGCGGGATTTCTTCAAACGACTTTAAATGTTCGGCGGCGGCGGGCAGAACGATGACGAATGATGCGCCGTGATGTTCGCCCGCGCTTTCGACGCTGACCGTGCCGCCGTGCAGTTCGACTAAATGACGGACGATTGCCAAACCGAGTCCGAGTCCGCCGACTTGTCTGGTGTAGGAACTGTCAGCCTGCCGGAAACGCTCGAAAACATAGGGCAGAAATTCGGCTTTGATGCCCTGACCGGAGTCTCTGACTTCGATTTTGACGTTTGACGCGGATTGTTTGATGCGGATTTCGATGCGTCCGGCGGGCGGCGTAAACTTGGCGGCGTTGGAAAGCAGATTCCAAAAAACCTGTTGAAGACGGTCGCCATCGCCTTCGATCAGCGGCAGATCGGCATCAAACGCGGTTTGCAGGTTGATATTTTTGGCGACAACCTGCGGACGCAAAGTGTCAATCGCCGTCTGCGCCGCCGAAACCACGTCGAGCGGTTTGGAATTCAATTTAAGTTTCCCCGTGATAATGCGGGAGACGAACAGAATATCGGCGATCATTTCGGCTTGCGCCTGCGCGTTGCGTTCGATGACGGCGAGCGCGTGTTTCGGGTCAATTCGGTTTTGCGAATCCTCGACGTTCAGGAGTTGAATCCAGCCGAGAATCGAGTTGAGCGGCGTTCGCAGTTCGTGCGAAAGCGTCGCCAGAAACAAATCTTTCTGGCGGTCGGATTCTTTCAATTGATTTAATAAATTGCGCGACTCATATTGCCTTTGCCGCGCCCGCAGTGCTCCGCGCACGGCACTGACAAGCATCGTAATTCGAATCGGACGCTCGACAATCGTCGCGTTGAATCGTGTGCCGACGCTTTCGAGCAGCATTTGCGCCTGCTATCCGCTGCCCGCAAACATCACGACCGGCAAATCAGACCAGACCGGCTGCGCTTTGAACGCTTTGCTCAAAAGTTCGAGTGTGCCGTTTCGCAAGCCTTCTTCCGCCATCAAAACCGCGCCCGCGCCGATTTCCCGCGCCAAATCTTTGGAATCGGCGCAGGATTGCGCGTCAATACCCGATTTTTCGAGCGTCGCGCAAACCAGCGAAGCGTCGCGTCCGGTCGGCATAAACACGAGAACGCGATTTTCCCGCCTGTTATCTTCCTTGCCCGCTGTCATTTCGTTCGCCGTTGTCATTTTTTTCCATCAGTCGGTCGCCGCCGCCGTGATAAACCGGAACGCCCGTTAAAACGCCGTGAAATTCCGAAAGCGGCTGACCGAGACAAATGCCGCCTTCGTCAATCCGAAATTCGCGGATCGTCCGTTCGTGTTTGCCCGTCCGCTTTTTCAAAACGGAAATCGCCTGCCGCACCTCGCCGCCGGCTTCAAAATACCTGAGCAGAACAACCGCATCCGCTAAGTAACTCATATCAATCGGAGCCTGCATACTGCCGACCAGACCGTATTGCCCGACGACCAGAATGCTGACGACTCCGCGCCGGTTTAAGTATCCGAGCAGTTCGTGAAACTGCATTATCAAAAATCTTTCCTGCGGCGTGGACATCAGATAACCGTTCACGCTGTCAATAATCACCATTCGCGTGTTGTTTTTCTCGACCTCCACGCTGACTATATACGCCAGTTCGCCAGGAGTTAGTTCCGCGAGTTTGATCTGCCGAATGCCGATTAGTCCGGCTTCGACGTATTTTTTTTACGTCCAGACCGAGCGCGGTGGTGCGTTTGTATAAAGTTTCCGCGCCTTCGTCAAATAAATAAATCGCCGAACGCTCGCCGTTTTCGGCGGCGGTGCAGACATACATTAACGCCATCGTTGATTTGCCGATGCCCGCCGGTCCGGTGAAAATCGTGCTGGTTCCGTAATCGAGTCCGCCTAAAAGCTGTTCAAGGTCGCTGAATCTGGTTTTGATCGTTCCCGGTTTGAATGGGCGGTCGGTTTCCGTCGCGCCGAGACGCGGGAAAACGACGGTGCCGCCGGTTTCGATATTAAAATCGTGCGAGCCGGATTGAAAATTGACTTCGCGCATTTTGACGACGCGCAGCGCGTGTCGCTGTTTGCCGTATTCGGTCGGCACGTATTCGAGCGTAATCACGCCGTGCGCGATTGATTCGAGCTGCCTTTGCGATGTCTGCACGGTCAAATCGTCGAGTAGCATCACGGTGCAGTTTCTGCCGATAAAATACTGTTTTAACGCGAGAATCTGCCGTCGAAACCGGAGCGCGTCGCTCGCCAGCATCCGCATCTCCGACAGCGAATCAAAGACGATGCGCTTTGGATTAACACGCTCGACCTCGTTCAAAATCAACTTCGCCGTTTCGTCCAACTCGACTTCCGACGGATGAAAAACCGTGTAACTCGAATCGTCGCGCAGACTCTCGCCCGAAATCGTCAGATCGAAGATATTAATGCCTTCTAAATCCCATTCGTGCGATTTTCCGACGGCGATTAATTCGTCTTTGCTCTCCGACAGAGTGATGTATAAACTCGTTTCGCCCTGTGCTTCGCCGTCGAGTAGGAACTGCAAACCCATCGTCGTTTTTCCCGTGCCGGGATTTCTCTGAAGCAGATAAAGCCGGTCTTTCGGCAAACCGCCTTTCAGAATATAGTCCAGACCTTCGATCCCAGTCGAAACTCTGTCGCCAGTAACCTTTTCGGTATCATTCATATTTTGTGGAAAAATCGCCGCCGGTTTAAGATCGGCGGCGATTTTTATTTTGATATAAACGCCCGCGACTTCAAAACATTTAACGCCGGGAAAAGTTTCGCCGGCGCGATTTGCTCATCAAAAAAAGGCGTTTCAAGTATTGAACTCGAAACGCCCGTCGGTTACTTTAAAAGTTTTTTCAGATTAATGAAAGCAGTGCGGCTCGTGATAGGCGAACTTTGCGGTAAATACAGCGGCTTGTTTGCCCCTAACGATTTTCTGCATTGTTCCGCGCAAAACACTGTCATCTTCGGAGAAATCCGTGCCGTTTTTAATAAAATCGCCGTCGAATCTATATTCAATGCCGCGAATTTTGTTGGTCTTAAAACTCAAATGGCTACCGACGGTTTCTATCTGCACCGATTCAAAAAGATCATCGTCATTCGGTTCGCCGTCAGCATTCGTAGTTAAAACCATCGCCGACCAGACGAGTTTTTCGTTTTCGGGATTAAAATCACCTCTGGTAAGCAAGATCGTCCAAACTTCCGGCATTCCTTTGAAATTATTCGGTATAAGCCAACCGCTAAAATATTGCTCGTTTCCATCTGAATCAAACGAATCGAAAAAAGGCTTGTAAATTCTGTCCTTTTTAGTTACGACATTTTCGTATGAGATAAGCACGACCGGAGTTTTTGAAGTCTCCGGCGTTTTTTCGCCCGGACAGGATTGCGGCACATCCGCCGAATTTATCCGCAATAAATTGAACGCCGAAACGCCGATTGTAAATGCTAACAACAGTGCCGAAATCCTTTTCATAACGTGCAATCTCCGACTAGGATCTTATGCCCGAAACAAAACAAAGTCAACAAATCTTCCGAGCAGGTAGTGTCCTAATAATGTGGTGCTGTAACAATATCTTTTGAAACTCTACTAATTAGAGCAATTTTTAAGTTTTGTAATGTTTAGCATTTTCAGGATTGACCTTTTCATAATGCTGATTCAACTTTTCACGAGCAGTTTCAATTG
>JAYVGL010000356.1:0-5717 GCA_043772175.1 Pyrinomonadaceae bacterium
ATTTTACGGGCGCAAACGGCGCGGAAGGCGGCAGAACGCCGCCCGGCAACGTGCGCGGATTCAGTCCGCCGAATTATCATTTCTGGAATGTGCCGCCCGTTACGCCCGCCGTCGGCGAACGTCATCCGGCAACGCCCGTTCTGAATAAACGCATCGTTTACATCAACGGCATCGGCACGCCGCGCACGGCGCACGCCTACACGGTCAAACTCATCAGCGTCGTGACGGGCGCGGTTGTCGTCGGCATTTACAACCAGAGCGGCGACGGTGAAAATCCGGCGGTTTTTTCCGATCTGGTGCAGTGTCTGGGCGACAAGATGGGCATCGGCAACAATCCGGCGACTAACACACTGGCGAAATCCGTTTACGATTCGTGCGTCAACGGGCGTTTTTTGAACATCGTCGCGCACAGTCAGGGCGCGATTATCACGAGTCGCGGACTGCGCCAGGGCATCGGGCAACTGCTCGATTATTACGGTCGCCGGGATCAGCAGGTGCGCCCGTATATCGAAAAAATCGAGCGCAGTCGCGGGTTTTTCGCTCGTGTCGGGAGAGCCGTTCTGGGTTTGGACAACATCGAGCGACTTCAATTGCAGATGTTATTGCAGGAAAAGATTCTGCCGGTCGTCGAGCGCAGTTTGGACGCTTGCGTGTCGGTGCAGACGTTCGGCGGGGCGGGGCGATTTTTTCCGAACGGTCCGCGCTACCGCCACGTTTTTAACGCCTGGGACCCGGTTCCGAACCTTTTCGGGCAGGGCGATATTATAACCGGACCCGGACGCGGGGCGCGGGTCGAACAGATTGACCGCAACATCGGCTCGCCGATTGCCGATTTCGACGATCATTCGATGGACGGCGTTTATCTTCAATCGAGCCAGTATTTTGTTGACCGCAGCGGCAGAAAAGTTGACAACAGCTATATTCCGGTTGATATGAATATGGTGCGGTCTTAATTTCGGTGTTCTTTTATTTAATCGGCGGGGCTTCTAAAAAGCAGAAACCGGCGCGTGAACAAAAGTGCGAATACTAAGTTATTGCACTTTCGCTTACGCGCCGGTTTCTGCTTTTTGGTCGTATGAAGCCGTTTGGCAAAACTGTTTTATGAAATCTGCACGAGTTTTTTCTCTTCGGCGAGCGGTTTCGCGGTCGCGCCTTCTTTTCGCAGAATTTCGACTTCTTTAACGAATTCTTCGACAATATCCGCGCCCGCGACTTTTCGCATCGGAACGCCGTCTTTGAAAATCATTCCGACCTGCCGACCGAACGTGATTCCAAGCTGCGAATCGTGCGCTTCGCCGGGACCGTTGACGGCGCAGCCCATAATCGAAAGGTGAAGCGGTTCTTCGACGTGCGCTAAACGACGTTCGACTTCGGTAACGATTTCGACGAAGTTATCAACATCCAATCGCCCGCAAGTCGGACACGCGACGACCGTTACGCCGCGTTTTCGCAATTCCAAAGATTTCAAAATTTCCCAACCGACGCGAACTTCTTCGTGCGGTTCTGCCGCCAATGACACGCGCAGAGTGTCGCCGATGCCGTCGAAAAGCAGAATTCCCAACCCCATCGCCGATTTGATCGTGCCGCCGAACGCCGTTCCTGCTTCGGTTACGCCGAGGTGAAACGGGTAATTTACTTTGTTCGCCATCAAACGATAAGCCGCGACGGTGCGCCGAACGTCAGAGGCTTTGAGAGAAATAATAATGTCGGAAAAACCTAAATCTTCCAGAATATGAATGTGGCGCATTCCCGATTCGACGATGGCTTCGGGCGTTGCCGTGCCGTATTTTTGCAGCAAATCTTTTTCGAGCGAGCCGCCGTTAACCCCGATTCGAATCGGAATTTTGCGGACTTCGGTGGCGCGGACGACTTCGCGGATGCGCTCAATCGAACCGATATTGCCCGGATTCAGCCGCAGTTTGTCAATGCCTGCGTCCAACGCCATTAACGCTAATTTGTAATGAAAATGGATGTCGGCGACAAGCGGAACGTCGGTTCGTTTGCGGATTTCCTTGAGCGCGACTGCCGCGTCTTTGTCGGGAACGGCGATGCGAACGATTTCACAGCCCGCCGCAACCATCTCTTCGATTTGTTTGATCGTGCCGTCAACGTCGGTCGTGTCGGTTTTCGTCATTGATTGGATGGCTACGGGAGCGTCGCCGCCGACTTGCACTTTTCCAACCATTATCGCTTTAGTTTGTCTTCTCATTTTGTTTGTTCAAAAAAATACCGGGGACTTTCAGAATCAACTACGGATAATATCAAAATACACCCCGCCAATCCTGTCCGTCCCCGCCGCTATTTAACTTCAATTTCAGAATAATTTCAGAACGTCCATAGACATCGTGAAAATCATCAGCAATAAAATTATGCCGAGTCCGACCATCTGAATTCTTTCTTTAACGACCATCGAAAGCGATCTGCCCGTCCACGACAGAGCCTTTTCGATGCCGAGAACCATAATCTGCCCGCCGTCGAGCAAGGGTATCGGCAGTAAATTAAACACGCCCAAATTCAAACTGATAAGAGCGAGAATCGGAACCAAACCGGCGAAACCGGATTCTCTGACGACCTGCGCGATAATCTGGACGATTCCGATGGGACTTGATAAACCGGCATCTTTGATCGAACGCTGACCGCTGAATAACTGCCCGAAAACTTTCGCCGTTAAGCGAATGATTTCCAGATTGGTATTGAGGGCAAAACTGATAGATTGCCCGAAGCCGACTTTTTCGCGGGTCGTAATTTTTGCCGCCTTAAAGCCGATGCCGATCCGGTAAACGCCGCTCGCGTCGGCTTTGGCGGTCGTTTGAATTTCCTGCTGCTGACCGTTTCTTTCGATTAAAATTTTCGCCGGAGCGTCTTTGTTCGAGCGAATTTGTTCGGAGAGTTCCTGACTGTTACGGATGACTTGCCCGTTAAAATTCAGAACGCGGTCGCCGACCTGCAAACCATCGGTCGCCGCCGGGAAGTCCGGCTCAATCTTGCCGATAACGACCGGCTCGACTCCCATATCCGGCTCGAAATCTACCATTCCGACCGAGTTTCCTTTCAAATCGCTTCGCGTCGGTTTGACCGTTAACTGCACTTTCTGTCCGCCGCGTTCGACCGTGACGGGAATCGGCTGTTCGGGCGAAATCAAGGAGTCGTGCTGAATGCGTTCCCAAGTCGGATTTTCCACGCCGCCGAAACTAACGATGCGGTCGCCTTTCTGAATTCCCGCCTGTTCCGCCGCCCCGCCCGCCGAAACGATGCCGGCAATCGGCGCGGGCATTGACGGAATGCCGTAAATCATCGCGGTCGTAAACGGAATTGCCAGCGCGAGAACGACGTTCATAAACGGTCCGCCGATCAGCACGAGAAATTTCTGCCGGCGCGGACGCAGTTCGTAAAGCTCCGAATCGGGAACTTTTTCGCCTTGCGAATCGCCGCCTTCGAGCGGCGCGGTTACTTCGTCGCCGTAAAGTTTGACGTAAGCTCCGAGCGGAATTGCCGAGATTCGATAATCCGTATGTCCGCGTTTGAAACCCCAAATTCTCGGACCCAAGCCGAAAAACGAATAGGCTTCGACGCGCATTCCCAGAAGTTTGGCAACCGCGAAGTGTCCGAATTCGTGGATATTGATGGCGACACCGAGAACGAAAATGACAGCTAGAATAACTAATAAAATATCGGGCATTGTATATATTCCTTTGAAAAATTCTGTTTTCTTAGAAACCGAAAAGACGGCTTCGAGTTGTCAGTAAAAGTGTAAAACTCTCGTAAAACTTTGGCAAACTACGGCAAAAGGTCGGCAATTTTGATTTTCACGGTGGGCGCGGCAAGCGGCGCGACCGTTTCGTCCTCGGTCAGAATTTGTATTTCGCCGTAAATGAAACCGAGTTTTTTGTCTTTTTTCGGCTGGCGATAAACTTCCAAACAGCGTTTTTTCAAATTCAGAATCCAGTATTCCTGAATTCTGTTTTGCGCGTAAAGCCCCACTTTGACCGTGCGATCATACCGAAGCGTTGAATCGGAAACCTCAATAATCAGTTCGGCAGTTTTCGGGTGCGATTTGATAAAATCACCGATTACGCCTTTTATTACTGCCACATCAGGCTCCGGTTCGCTCGCCTTGCTAAAACTCATCGGCAGTTGGCTGTCAATCAAAAAACCTTCGCCGAAAAGTGCTTTCAAGCAACTTAGTATTTTCCTCACGGCGGTTGCGTGAGGTTTATTTATTGGCGACATTTCGATAATTTCTCCTTCGATAAGTTCGACTCGCTTGCCGTGAAAAAAACCGAGTTCCGCCATTTGGTAATACTCTTTCTGCGTCCATTTGTGCAGTTTTACGCCGCCGTTTTTCGCGCTGTTCTCTTCGCTCTCGGCGATGAACGTCGAGGTTTGCGAAACCCTTTCTAAGACCGTAGTTTGCATAAAATCTTCACCTCAACTCGCCGAAGCGACTTTTTCCGTGTTTTCCAGTTTGATTATAGCCTGTTTCCGCGCTTTTGCGTCGGTTTCCAAAATAATTTCCAAACTCGTCGCCGGCTGCGATTGGTGTCCGTTCATTACGCTTTCGATGATTTTCGGGATGTCGGAGAGGCTAATTTTAGCTTCGAGAAATGCCTGCACCGCGATTTCGTTGGCGGCGTTCAACGCGGTCGGCATTGTGCCGCCGATTTTCAATGCGCGATATGCCAGAGCCAGACACGGAAATTTCTCGAAATCGGGTGTCTCGAATGTCAGTTGCGAAAGTTGGGCGAAATCGAGCGGCGGCAGACAGCCGTTTTGACGATTCGGATAAGTCAGCGCGTATTGGATTGCGTGTTTCATATCGGTTACGCCGAGCTGCGCGATAATCGAACCGTCAACCATCTCGATCATCGAATGCACGACCGATTGCGGATGGACGACGACGGCGATGTCGTCCGCGTCAAAATCGAACAGCCAGCGCGCTTCGATGACTTCCAAACCTTTGTTCATCAAAGTCGCGCTGTCAATCGTAATTTTATCGCCCATCTGCCACGTCGGATGATTCAACGCTTCCGCAACCGTCGCGCTCTCGATTTCCGATTTCGATTTAGTCCGAAAAGGTCCGCCGGAAGCCGTTAGAATCAGCCGTTTAACTTCCCTCTTGATTTCGCCGCGCAGACATTGATGAATCGCGTTGTGTTCGGAATCCACCGGCAGAAGTTCCGCGCCGCTTTTCCGCGCCGCTTCCGTCATCAACTGCCCCGCCATCACGAGCGTTTCCTTGTTCGCCAGCGCGATGCGTTTGCCCGCTTCAATCGCCCGCAAAGTCGGCACGAAACCGACCGCGCCGACCGTCGCCGACACGACGATCTCGGCTTTTTCGTGCGTCGCCGCCGCGATCAAACCGGCTTCGCCGACGACAATTTTCGGAATACGAAATTTTGAATTTGAAATCGTGCGAAGCAGTTCTTCCGCGCTCGCTTCGTCTTCGACCGAGACGAGTTCGGGTTGAAATCGTTTGATTTGTTCGGCGAGTTTGCCGACATTTTTGCCCGCGCCGAGTGCGACGACGCGAAATTCGTTTCGGAGATGTTCAACGACCTTCAGCGTATTGCAGCCGATTGAGCCGGTCGAGCCTAGAACTGAAATTGACTTCATAAAATACGCCCGAATCAGACTATCACAAATCACGCCTTTTATTGACTGCCGTGCGGTAAGTTATTGAAAACGCTTTACATTTCTTTACACAGCAGCAGGATTTT
>JAYVGL010000357.1:0-6494 GCA_043772175.1 Pyrinomonadaceae bacterium
GAAGTTGATAAAACGAAAAGCGAATTCGGCGCACGATTTATCGTTTTGCCGAACGCGATGTATGGCGATTGGGAAAGCGCGATTTACGAATATCAGCGTTTGACCGAAGCGCAGAAGGCGGAAAAACGGGCGAACGCAATGGAATTGCCGTAAAAAAACTTGCAATTCACCGCTGATCAAGCTCGAAAATTGATCGGATCGCTCCGTAAACACTCTGCTTTCAACGAAGCGGAATGACGTTGTATCAACAAAACTTTATGGAACCTCTTTGAACGAAAATTCCCTTACTTGGAATTGCCCTGCGACATCGGCATAATATGTCGGAAGTTGCCGCGAGCATCAATATAGGCTTTCGACGCTTGAACATCGAGCAACCAGTTTTTTCTGCTGACAATTTCGCTTGCAATCTGATGCTGACCTATATTCGCTCCATATTGAGTCCACATTCGGATGCCGATTTTAGCCATCGCATCATCAATCGGATCATTCCCACCCGCGCCGAACATCTCTCCGGCATTTGCGCCGGCAATCAAAGTTCCCTCATCAAAACCAACCGACGTTCCGACATAGCCGTAATGAATGTTAGACCAAATATCAAAAAACCATTCGTGCGAAGTATCGCCGAAAATAGGAAAATGCTTATCGTTGTCCGTCAAGTTACAAAGCTGTGTTATTTTCGGCTTGTGATCCCAGTCGGCACCGGATTTAACTTTGCTATACCATTTAGATAAACTCAGTGTCGCGTCTCTAACCGGATTGCTGAACACCTGAGCCACAATATTCGGCGGCTTAAGGAGTTCACGAATATAATTCGCGTCTTTACTTTTGATATTATTTGTAAATTCCCGATACATATAAGCGGCACATTTATAATATCTCTCATAGCCCTGTTTTCTATTGAAAGCCATTTCTTCTAATCTCCTTAAATTTTCACGAAACTGTCGGAAGGGTGGTTGCTTGAATGGCTGACGGTAAAGAATCGTGTTTTTTGCCAAAAAACATTGAGCGAGTAAAATATTCTCGACGGTTGCGCTAAAGTGTCTATAAAGATTTATTCGGTGTCCTTAACCCGATTTTGTCCTTCTAAACATTTCGGTGAAATAGATTGCGAAAATTCCGCAAAAATTTTCGGATTAATTTCAATTCGTCTTCAAAAAATTATGTTACTCAAACTATTCAAAGCCTGTTTTGTGATTTTTACCCTTTGTATCGGCGTTTTCGCTCAAATGCTGACGGTGCGCGATATTATGCGCGAGCCTTCGATTGTCGGAATGCGTCCCGATTCGGAAAAACTTTCGCCCGACGGCAAAACCGTAGTTTACTCGTGGAACGCCGAAGGCAAGGAGCCGCGCAATCTTTATATGGTTTCGACGAGCGGCGGCGAGCCGAAAATGCTCGTGGACGCGGAAAAGAATTTCGAGATGCGCTCCGCCGCGCCGGAAAGCAAGTTAAATTACGGCGTGAACGTCCGCGACGATTTTACAAAAGCGCGTGAAAAAAATCTCGGCGGCGCGGAATTTTCGCCGAACTCGAAACGGCTTTTGTTCGTGCAGAACTCGGATATTTACGTTTTGGAAGTTGATTTGCAGAAGATTCCCGTTTCCAACAATTTTCAGAGAGATTCGATTAAGTTGAGATGGAAAAATTTAGAATCTGCTTTTATCAGACGGGCTGACCTAGTTCCAAATATTGTTCGTATTATTCAGCTATCCAAGATTCAGGAAAGCGCGATTTTCGCAAAGACTGCCGAAACTCGCTCATCATTGATTGCTGCGGTAAATGAAGTTCCGAATGGAGAAAACGGTGATAAATCACGGCAACAAAAGGAAGCTATCTTGAATGCTAATGAAAATTTGACGATTGCCATAAATCGTTTAATTTCTCTGCAAGATAATTACCCTGCGCTGCGCTCGTATGAAGCGTTCAAGAATGTTCAAGATGAGTTATCAGGAACGGAAAATCGTATAAAAGTTTATCAACTTGATTACAACGAAACGGCAAATAATTTGCTCGGACTAAATCCGCGCCGCATCACGAGAACGCAGGGCGCGGAGTTTGCAGCGCGGTGGTTGGACGACGCGACGATTCTTTATCAATCGGGCGGCAATTTCTACGTGCTGAACATCGAAGAAACATCGCTCGTGCAGTTGAGCAAAGAAGCGAATCCGCAGACTTTCACCGCCGTCTCAAACGCCGCGCCGACCGAAGACGCGACGCTTTTGGCTTATGTCGTATCGGACAGTTCAAAGCAAAGGGCTTTGTTTGTGCCGAATTATCTGGATGAATTCGTGCAGGCTCCGACTTTTCGGCGCGGATTCAGTGAGCAGAAGGTTTTGGTTGTTAAAACCGACGGCAGTTTGGAAAAACCGTTTGAGGTAAAAATCCCGAAACCCGAAGGTGCAAGTTATTTGCGCGGCGTTGATTGGGCGGCGGACAATCGCAGTTTAATCGTTGACCGCGTGGACAAAGACACGAAACGCCGCCAACTTTTTTATATTTTCAATGTCGGCGGCAAAGACGAGAAAATCATTACGCTGACCGAAGAAACCGACGAAAAATGGATCGGCAGCCTTTCGCGCATCGTCGAGGCGAACCCGAAAGACGCTTCGCAGATTTTATTCGCTTCGGAGCGCGACGGCTTCAATCATTTATATTTGGCGACGCTGGAAAAACGCCAGGTCGCGCCGAATTCGACGGGCGAGATTCGTCAGGAAAATCCGTCGAACGAGGGCTTTTCCGGCAAAGTCGAAATCAAACAATTGACGAAAGGCGCGTTTGAAATTGATTGGGCGAAGTGGCGCAAAGACGGTAACGAAATCGTGTTTTCTTCGACCGAGAAAAACACGGCGACTCGTGAATTTTACACGCTCGATTTGGAAAGCGGCAAAAAATTTCAAGTTCCGTCGAGCGAAGAAGGAATCAAGAACGGAGCGCAAATTTCGACCAAAGGCGTTGAAGATGTTTTGCTGTTTGAGTTTTCGCGTTGGAGTCAGCCTTCGGAAATTCACGCCCAGAGAATCTGTCCCGAATGTCGCGGATTAAATTACCCGAACAAATTAACCGCTTCGATTCCCGAAAAGTTCAAGGCGATAAAATGGAATGAGCCACAATTTATTTCAATCAAAGCGCGGGACGGCAAGCCGATTCCCGCGAAAATTTATCTTCCCGCCAACTTCGATAAAACAAAAAAATATCCGTCAATCTTTTTCATTCACGGCGCGGGATATCTGCAAAACGTGATTAACGGCTGGAACAATTATTACCGCGAATTTATGTTCAATCAGCTTTTGGCGCAGAAAGGTTACGTCGTGCTGGATATTGATTATCGCGGATCGGCAGGTTACGGGCGCGATTTTCGCACCGACGTTTACGACTTTTTAGGCGGCAAAGATTACGAAGACCATCTCGACGCGATTGATTTCGCGGTGAAAAATTATGCGGTTGATGCGAAAAGAATCGGCGTTTACGGCGGCAGTTACGGCGGTTTTATGGCGGAAATGCTCGCTTTCAGAACTGACAAAATAACCTGCGCCGCCGCGCTGCGTCCCGTCGCCGATTGGAAAAACTATTTCGCGTCATCGCCGATTTATACGGCAGAGAGATTGGGTTTTCCCGACAAAAACGCGGAAGGCTACAAGCGCAGTTCGCCGATTTCTTATGCTGAAACTTTGAATAAACCGCTTTTGATTCTGCACGGGTTGATTGACGACAATGTTCCGGCGCAGGATTCGATGCAGTTAATCGAAAAGCTGATTCGATTGGAGAAAACGCAGTATTTTGAAGCGATGCTCTATCCGGCGGAGAATCACGGCTTCACGCGCCCGACTTCGTGGACGGACGAATACGAGCGGATTCTGACGTTTTTCGGGAAGCATTTGCGATAATAATTTGCCGCTGAAAAAGGCGTGAAACGATCAATCGTTACAATCCTTTTTCAATCGCTACGCCGAAAACAAAGCCCGCCAGGTTCTGCGCCCGACGATGCCGTCGTCTTCCAGACGCTGTTGCCGCTGAAAGGTCAAAACCGCCTGGTGAGTTTTTTCTCCGAAATCTCCGTCGGTCGCCAATCGCGCTCTGAAAAGATTTAAGCGTCGCTGAAGAATGACGACGTTCGGACCGCGACTTCCCTTTCGCAAAACCTGATTCGGCGGCAGATTGCCCGGAACCGGACTGCCCGGAGCCGTCGGCAGTGTCGCGCCGCCCGGCGACCACGCCCACGCCGCGAGATTATTTCGTTCGGCGTCGCGAATCGAAACGTGCATATGGTGGGTGTGCGGATTTGAACCGCCGTAAGGTCGCCAGCCTTCGGCGGCACGCGCCCGATTGTAAATTTGCCGATTCCAAATCACATACGTTACCCGCGCATCGCCGATGACGAGCAGGGCGAGCGCATTGCAGTTCACGCCGTGCGCCGGGTCGTGCGTCAAATCAAAAGCATTTCCTAAATTGTGATCGCTGCGTCGTCTCTGGTGTGCCGCATCGCCCATAATTCCGTCAGAGGCGCGGCTTCGACTCGGAAAACGAAGCGTCGCGTCGTTTAAAGCCTTTCGGCAAGTTGGGGCTGGTGTTGACATAATTTATTTTAGTTTTTTATTTATTCGGTTTATGGTTTTTGCAGACAGGGTTTTTGCGCGGAATTATCGGCGGAAGTTTGCGCCAGTTGATTGGCATTTTTTTGCTCGCTGATTTTCTCCACCACGCAAATTCCGCCGGCAGTGATTTTGCTGACCGCCAGATACGACAAGCGTTTTCTTTTGCCGGTCGCCTCCGAAGTCGAGTTAACGCGGATGATTAGAGCAATCGGCTGTAATTTGTCCGCTTCCTTTTTCACGCGCCATTCGGCTTTGGCTCCGAGACTGGAAAAAGCCGGTGTAATGACGCTCCAAAAATCCAGTTCGTGCTGCTTTTTATCGGGCGCGACGACGTTCACCGACATTCGCTCGTCGTCGTCCAAAACCATCAAAAACCAGTCACCGAAACCCTTGCACTTCTGCACCGAGCCGCCGGTTTCTGCAATGGTTTCAACCGTTTGACAATTGTCTTTCGTCAGATTCGTATAGACGCTCGAAACTTGTGCCGTTGCCGAACAAGGCACGATTGCCGAAAAAAACACCGCTAAAATCAAAAGATTTATTTTTTTCATACGCTCCGCCGTTATTTAATTCCGGTTGTTTCAGATAGGGACTTTGACACTTGACGGTTTTCGGACGCGCCGTTTGCTTAACTTTTTTCAACTTTTTTAAATCGCGGATGATTGACACCTCAAAGCCAGCCGCTTAAAGTTTCATTTGGTGGTTTGTGGTTAATTTTACCTGAAAAACTTTTATCAAGATGAGAATTCTAGTTACCGGCGGCGCGGGCTTTATCGGCTCGCATTTGTGCGAAAGACTTTTGAACGAAGGCAACGAAGTCATCGCGCTCGACAATTTTTTTACCGGCAGACGCGAAAACATCGCGCATCTGCTTGACAATCATCAATTTGAATTGATCCGGCACGATGTGACCGAGCCGATTCTGCTCGAGGTCGAACAGATTTACAATCTCGCGTGTCCGGCTTCGCCGATTCATTATCAATATAATCCGGTGAAAACCGTCAAAACCAGCGTGATGGGCGCGATCAATATGCTCGGACTGGCGAAGCGCGTTCGCGCCCGAATTTTTCAGGCTTCGACTTCGGAAGTTTACGGCGACCCGCTGGTTCATCCGCAAACTGAAGATTATTATGGCAACGTCAACAGCGTCGGACTTCGTTCGTGTTACGACGAGGGCAAGCGCGTCGCCGAAACGCTGTTTATGGATTATCACCGGCAAAATAAAGTGGACACGCGCATCGTTCGCATCTTCAACACTTACGGTCCGAAAATGCGGGCGGACGACGGGCGCGTCGTCTCGAATTTTATCGTCCAAGCGTTGCGCGGCGAAGAGTTGACGATTTACGGGACGGGCGAACAAACGCGCTCTTTCTGTTACGTTGATGATTTGGTCGAAGGCTTTATACGCCTGATGAACACGACCGGCGACGATCTGCATCTGCCGGTCAATATCGGCAATCCGGGCGAATTTACGATGAACGAACTGGCGCACGAAGTCGGCAAAGCCGTCGGCAAAACAGTCAAAATCAAAAATCTGCCGCTGCCGCAGGATGATCCGAAACAAAGGCAGCCGAACATCGAACGCGCCAAGAATCTTTTAGGCTGGTCGCCGACCGTTCCGCTTGCTGAAGGTTTGCAGAAAACCGTTGCTTACTTTGCAAAATTTGTTTGAGGTTGTTTGCTGATTCTGTTAATATTCACTCTAGATTTTTACACACATAAGAGAAACTCTTAGTGATGTTTATTAGACCTCTTGCGAAATTAAATTTTAGTAGCCCTGAGTTCAAAGTTGTAAATGCCTGAAATCAGATTAAATCTGAGTCCGAGTCGTCTTCTCCGATTGCGGTAACGCTCTGCCAAAATCCGAAATATCTTTAATCGGCGAATCACATTTTCCACTCT
>JAYVGL010000358.1:0-4269 GCA_043772175.1 Pyrinomonadaceae bacterium
TGATTGCCCCGATAGCGATGGAGAAGGGACTGCGATTCGCCATCAGGGAAGGCGGGCGGACGGTCGGGGCGGGAACCGTCTCCGAAATTGTTGAGTAATTTCAGATAAAGTTAAGAGTTTATTAACCAAAAAGCTCTTAACAGTAAAATTGAGGTAAAAAAGTTATGCCGAGAGACAACATAATTTTGCAATGCACAGAGTGCAAAGAGCGCAACTACGTAACGACGAAAAACAAAAAGAATACTCCGGGAAGACTGGAGTTAAGTAAGTTTTGCCGTCGCTGCCGTTGCCATCGTCTGCACAAAGAGAACAAATAATTCAAGGTAAAGAATGAGAGTGGAGAGTGGCGAGCTAAAAGTAATATCTTGCTACTCTCCACTCTTCACTCTCTACCGACTTAGAGGGGTATGGTGTCAATGGTTAGCATTACGGTCTCCAAAACCGCAGGTCCGGGTTCGAGTCCTGGTACCCCTGCCACCAAACAAATCGAGGAGAAAAAACAGTGTCAGAAGCAATTGACATTTTAGACAATAAGGGTAATAACGGAAAGGAAAGCATCGGTGAATTCATCACGCATACGCGCGAAGAACTTGATAAAACTACGTTTCCTTCGTCCGACGATGTTAAAAACACGACGATTATCGTAATTGTCAATGTTATTTTCTTCGCCGCCTATCTTTTTTTGATTGACCAAGCATGGGTTTACATTATTGAAGGTTTGACTTGGTTAATCAACAAAATTGTCGGGATATAAGGACTAACAATGAAACAGTGGTATTTTATCCACACTTATTCGGGACACGAAAACAAAGTGTTGGAAAGCCTGAACGCCCGCATTCGAGATATGGAATTAGGCGAGCAGATCACGGAAGTTTTACTACCGAAAGAAACGGTCGTCGAGATGCGCGGAAGCAAAAGGATTGAAACACAGAGAATGTTTTATCCGGGTTACGTGCTGGTCGAAGTAGAATGCAATGAAGGCGGGAAAATTCCAGATAATGTTTTCCACGCGATTAAATCAACGCCGAAAGTTACAGGGTTTTTGGGCGGGAAAAATCCGACACCTTTAACGCAACTGGAAGTTGACCAGATTGTTCATAATATCGAAGTCGCGACTGAAAAGCCGAAACCGAAATTTTCTTACGCGATTGAAGAGGTCGTCAGAATCAAATCAGGACCGTTTGCAAGTTTTACCGGCAAAGTTGAGGAAGTGAGCGAAGAAAAGGCGACCTTGAAAGTTACGGTAACGATCTTCGGACGCGCTACGCCGGTTGAACTCAGTTTTTTGGATGTTGAAAAAGTTACCTTTGCAGAGGAAGAATAAAGAGGACATTTTCGAGTTGGTTGACAAATAAAAACTCGAAATCGTAAATCAGATTATGGCTAAGAAAATTACAGGCTACATTAAATTACAGATTCCGGCGGGAAAAGCGAATCCGGCTCCGCCGATTGGTCCGGCACTCGGACAGCACGGCGTAAACATTATGGAGTTCTGCAAAGCCTTCAACGCGAAGACGCAGAATGATGACCCGGATATGAAAGTGCCGGTCGTGATTACGGTTTACGCCGACCGCTCGTTTACGTTTGAAACAAAAACGCCGCCGGCTGCTGACTTGCTTCGCAAAGCATCGGGAATTCCCAAGGGATCGGCGACGGCGAACCGCACGAAAGTCGGTAAAATTTCGCGGGCGCAAATCGAAGAAATCGCTACGAAAAAAATGCCTGATTTGAACACGACAAGTTTGGAAGCAGCCGTCAAAACAATCGAAGGAACGGCGAAAAGTATGGGATTGACTATCGAAGGCTAATCTGACAAAAAGTTTTTAATTATAGGGAGAAGTATAGCGACTCAAATCGCAAACCAAAAGTATTTCGATTGAACCTAAACAAATAAATGGCTAAACAGGGAAAGAAATACCGAGCGGCTTTAGAAAAAGTCGAGACGGGCAAGAAATACGGTCTGGAAGAAGCGATCACGAAAGTCAAGGAAATTGCTTTCGCTAAATTTGACGAAACGGTTGAATTGACGATGTGGCTCGGCGTTGACCCGCGAAAGGCTGACCAGCTCGTGCGCGGAACGATTGTCTTACCGCACGGATTGGGCGGCAAAGCGAAAGTTGTCGTCGTCGTCGCACAAGGCGATAAAATTCGGGAAGCCGAAGAAGCCGGTGCTGATTTTGCGGGCGGCGAAGACATCGTTGGTAAAATTAAGGGCGGCTGGCTCGAATTTGACACGCTGATCGCTACACCCGATATGATGGGTAAAGTCGGTCAACTAGGAAAACTTCTCGGTCCGCGCGGTTTGATGCCGAATCCGAAAACCGGAACGGTAACGATGGATGTCAAAACGGCGATTCAGGAGACCAAAGCCGGCAAAGTCGAGTATCGTGTTGATAAAACGGGCGTTATTCACTCGCCGGTTGGGAAAGTTTCGTTCGATGAAGGGAAACTTCAGGAGAATCTGAAAGTTTTAATCAACGCCGTTATCAAAGCTAAACCGACGACGGCGAAAGGTCGTTATTTGAAAAAAATCAATCTGGCGGCAACGATGAGTCCGGGCGTTCTGCTCGACGAATTATCTTACGTCTAAGCGGGTGAGGAGCGAATTACAACAATGAAAACAAGAGAAAGAAAGCAGGAAGATTTAACCGCTCTCACTGAGCATTTAAACAATTCAAAGTCGGCGATGATCGTCGGTTTCACAAAATTAACGGTTACCAAAGATCAGGAATTTCGCAACCAATTACGCAATGTGGGCGCGAATTACAAAGTCGTCAAGAACACTTTGGCGCGACTGGCGGTTAGAGGAACGCCGTACGAAGGTGCAACTGAATATCTGAAAGGCGTAAGCGGAATTGCTTGGACGGATAACGATGCGGTTGTTTTATCGAAGGCGATTTCCAAATTCGTCAAAGATAATGCCGACATTTATACGTTCAAAGCGGGCGTAGTCGAAGGCAGAGTCGTTGATTTGGCGCAAGTTACTGCGATTGCGAGTTTGCCGTCCAAAGAAGAATTAATTTCAAAATTGATGTTTGTCATCAACGCACAAGCCCAACGCATCGTTACGGTCATTAATGCCGTGCCGCGTGATTTGGCGGTCGTTATCAAACAGATTGGCGAGAAAAAAGAAGCCTAGAAAAGTTCAAGATTCAAGATTTAGAATTCAAAATTGAACGCTGAATCCCAAATCTTGAATCTGTAATTAAAAAAGCCGACTCAAGGTAAAAACGAGCGTAAGCGATATGTCAGGTCGCGTTAAAGCTCGGACGCAAACATAGCTTCGATGCAACCTAGCTGTAAAAATCGTCCCATTGGGTTCTCCGGCTGACAGTAAACAAAGAATAGACACAAAAAACTAAACGGAGAAATAAATTATTATGGCAGTTTCAAAAGAAGAAGTTATCGAGTTTTTAAAAGGTATGACGTTGCTGGAAGCGTCGGAATTGGTTAAGGAATTGGAAGAAGTATTCGGTGTGTCCGCCGCCGCCGCCGCACCGATGGCGATGGCAGCCGCCGCCGGCGATGCGGCTCCTGCCGAAGTCGAAAAAGATACTTTCGATGTTGTCCTGACCGCCGCCGGTGGTCAAAAAATCAATGTTATCAAAATCGTTCGTGAAGTCGTCGCCGGACTTGGATTAAAAGAAGCGAAAGAATTGGTTGACAGCGCACCGAAAGCCATCAAAGAAGGCGTTTCAGCGGCTGAAGCCGAAGAAATTAAAACCAAGTTGACTGATGCCGGAGCAACAGTTGAGATTAAATAATTTTTAAACAAACCAAAGTAGTATCAATCACATCTATAATACGAATTGAACTTGAGTTTTATAGTTGCTAAGATAAGAGTAGTTGTTAAGACAAGGACGGCAAGCGTCGAGAAAAAAATCAATGCTTGCCGTCTTTATCAAGAAATCACTTCAAAAGTGAGGTGTAAGGCATTAAACGGGACATTTTCTCGGCTATTAAATTAGGAGAGTTAGGTTCATTTTTAACGCTCTCGAAAAATTTATACAATAGCAATACTGCTAGTAAATAAGCGGTCAGGGCATATTTTACCCTCGACCGCATTTGCCGTCTTTGATATGGAAGTTGATTATGGAATTTTAGTTAAGGCACCTTAACAACAAAAAACATTTAAATCAACAGATTTTTTCTTCAAAACCTGAATTTTATAATTATGATTGTCAATCCGCTACAAAACAACAGCCACGGGCGTGGTCGCCGAACGAGTCAGGCACCAAAGCGCGTGGATTTTTCAAAAATTTATACGTC
>JAYVGL010000359.1:0-2581 GCA_043772175.1 Pyrinomonadaceae bacterium
TTTCCCGCCGAATGCGAAGCCGAAGCGATGGACGCGGAAGACGTGCTTTTTATTCTTTACACGTCCGGGACGACCGGCAAACCGAAAGGCGTGGTTCACACGATTGGCGGTTATATGGTCGGGACGACTTATCATTTGCGGAATTTTTTCGATGTCGGCGACGACGATATTTTCTGGTGTATGTCGGACATCGGCTGGATCGTTGGGCATTCGTATATCGTTTACGCGCCGTTGTGCGCGGGCGTAACGACGGTTTTCCGCGAAGGCGCGATTGACTTTCCGCATCAGGGAATCGCCTGGGAAATCGTCGAAAAATATAAAGTTTCCAAGATGTTCACCGCGCCGACCGCCGTGAGATTTTTTATGCGGTTCGGCGCGGAATTGCCCGCCAAATATGATATTACGAGTTTAAAAGTTTTAGCTTGTGCCGGGGAGCCTCTGAATCCTGAAGCGTGGCGTTGGGCGCAAACTCACCTTTGCGGCGACGGTTCGCACGGTTACTGCATTGATAACTGGTGGCAAACCGAACTCGGCGCACCGACGATTGCGACACCGGCGACTTTGGCGATGCGAACGGGCAAAGCAGGAATTCCCCTTGCCGGAGTCGAAGCCGACATCGTGGACGCGGACGGCAACTCGGTCGGCGCAAACGTCGGCGGCAGATTGATTTTGCGCCGCCCGTTTCCTTCGATGATGCGAACCGTCTGGAACGACGCGGCGCGTTACGAACGAATGTGGAAGCAGGTTGAAAACTGCTACGTTTCCGGCGATGTCGCGGTCAAAGACGACGACGGTTATTACCAAATTCTCGGACGCGCCGACGATGTTTTGAGCGTCGCCGGACACCGCATCGGCACGGCGGATGTCGAATCGGCGTTCGTCTCGCACGGTGCGGTCGCCGAAGCCGCCGTCATCGGCATACCGCACGACATCAAAGGCGAGGCAATCGTCGCTTTTGTCCAATTAAGACAAGGCGAAACCGAATCGGAAGAATTAAATAAAACTTTAATCGCGCACGTCCGTAAAGAACTCGGCGCAATCGCCGCGCCGTCGAAAGTCTCGTTTATGAAGGCTCTGCCGAAAACCCGTTCGGGAAAAATTATGCGAAGATATTTGAAAGCCTTGGAACTCGGAACCGACGCGGGCGATTTATCAACTTTGGAAGAGTAAGGACGTTTGTCATCAGACATCTATCATTTATCAAAATGTCCAATGACAAACGGTAAATGTAACGGTGCGTGAGAAAATTGAAATGAGCGAAAGATATTTGAAAATCGCTGCGTCGCCGGCAAATTTAGCAGTTTCGGCGGTTACGCAAAATGCCGGCGACCGCTCGAAAATCGCGCTGGTTTGTGAGGGTTTGAACGGTTCGCGGCAAGTTTATTCGTTTTTTGAAATCGAACAGTTTTCAAACCGCATCGCCAATGTTTTAAGCGATTTAAACGTCAAGCGCGGCGATCGCGTTTTTACTTTGCTGAATCGCCAGCCGACGCTTTACGCGGCGATTCCGGCGATATTGAAATTGGGTGCGGCGGCGGCGACTTTGTTTACGGATTTCGGGGCGGAAGCGATTCGCCAGCGCGTCGAAGACGCGGGCGCAAAAATCTTGCTTGTCGAGGCGGAACATTTAAGCAAAATCGCGCCGATCTGCGAATTTTTGCCGACGCTCGAACATATTTTGGTTGTCGGTGAATTCGACCGTAAAAATCTGCCGCAATGTCCGGCGCAGTTTCAAAATTTTGATGAACTGGTCAAAAACGCTTCCGCCGAATTCGCGCCGGTCGAGGTTTCACCGGACGACACTTGTTTTTTGATTTACACTTCGGGGACGACCGGCTTGCCGAAAGGTGTCGTCCATCGCCACGCGATTCGGGAGCGGCTGATCGAATCGGCGAAAAGCGTTTTGAATTTACAAAAAGACGATCTTTACTGGTGTTCGGCTGATGCGGGTTGGGTTACGGGTTTGCTTTACGGAATTTTCGCGCCGTGGCTTTTGGGGTTTCCGATTCTGATTTACGAAGGCGAATTCGACGCGACGCGCTGGCTCGAAATACTGAAGCGCAACCAGGTCACTTGTTTTTACACGACTCCGACGCTGCTCCGGCTTTTGCGAAACGAAATCGGCGACGGTTCACCGAAAAATGTTTTCGCCCTGCGGCGCATTTATTCGGTTGGCGAACCGCTCAACCCGGAAGTCTCAAGTTGGGCGGAAAAGACTTTCGGCGCGGAAGTTTTCGACAGTTACTGGCAGACGGAAACCGGCAGTTTCATCATCGCCAACCGTCCGAATGTCGAGAAAAAACGCGGCGCGATGGGCAAAGCCGTCGAAGGCGTGGAAGTTTCGATTGTTGACGCGCAGGGAAACGAAGTTCCGAACAACGTCGTCGGCGATATTGCGATTCGTCCGACCTTGACATCTTTATTTAAAGGCTACTGGAATTTCCCCGAAGCGACGCGCATCTGTTTTCGCGCCGGCTGGTATATCACCCGCGACAAAGGCAGACGCGACGACGACGGCTATTTCTGGTTTATGGCGCGAAACGACGACGTGATAACGTGCGAAGCGCAGCGCATCGGACCG
>JAYVGL010000360.1:0-2512 GCA_043772175.1 Pyrinomonadaceae bacterium
CGTCAAACTTTGAAACGAGCCGCCCGTTATCAATCCGCGCAAACGGTTTATGAGTTACGCTCGGGCGAATCCGATATGTCCAGGTTCGTTTGTTTTCCTTGCGCGGCGCGGTAAATGCCGTTCCCGAAAACTGTTCCGCATAAAGTCCGAGCGGTGCTTTCTGCGGTGAATTGCGCCCGATTGGTAACGCGCCTTCCAATGCTTCGGTCGCAAATTCATTGCCGAAACCCGTTTGATATTTTAATTGTTCTTCGCTGGTCGTCGGTGTCATTAGTTTTCCGTTTTCTTTTCGATTTGCTCCAGATAAGTGAAAATGTTTCCGGCTAGATTGAAAGCCTCGGATTTTAATCGGTCAATATCTTCAGTTTCAATAAAATAACCTGCCTGCACTCTGATTTTGTGAAGCCGCGTTCCCGAAACTCCGATGGCGCGAAATGTCTTTCCGCGTCTTTCAAATTCTCGCCAAACCTGCCGGTGTGAACCGTCAAAGTCGTGAAACACGAACCCGTCTTCCATCAAAAAATCTCTTGCCCGCCAGAACGCGGCGTAATAAATTCGGCTGATGGCGGCGCGTTTTGAGGCTTCGTCTGTTTCTTGTTTGAGTTTTTCCGCTAACTTCTGTAAATTTTGCCAGCCGAAACTCATTAAACAAACTCCTTTGAAATAGTGAGCAGCAAATCGGCGCGATTACAGTTATCAAGCCACCATTCCCAATCAAATTTGTCCATCAGTTCGCCGCTTTCTTTCGCGCCGAGAGTGGTCGGCACGAGAACCTGAACGTGATGTCCGGTCGGGTCTTCCGGGTCAAGCCAAAAACTTAAAACGAGCTTTTGGTCTGCGCCGAAATATTTACGAATTTGTGCGGGAATCTCCAAAAGCAGATCAACTAATGGCGGATTTTTAAACAAAAACTCGGTAACGCGCTCAACCTCCCGAACTTCATATTCGCTTAGATATTGCTTGACAAAATCTTGAATGCCTTTGAAAAAATCCTGCGAACATTTTTCCTGCGTCAGAGGCAAAATGATTTGCGGTTGTCTTTCGACAGTTTGTAAATTCATAGTTCATCCTTTTTGTTACAGTAAGCCAAAACATTGATTTGCTCAAGCGTTTTAGCGTGAATCTCGCGGTCAATCAGTTCCGCCACTTCGTTATACGGCTGAACTTTCGCGGTCGGTTTTTCGAGCGTTTTGGTTTGCATATTTTATTTATCAAGATACTTTGCAAATTCTAACGCCGTTTCTGTTAATCGCTTTTCGATTTGTGCTGCTTCATCTTTCATTCCACCACTTTCGAGCAGAATCAGATGTGCTTTAAGAATATTTACAATTGATTTGCCATATGGTTTAAGCAGAAATTCATCACTGTCAATATCCTTCATTATTTTGAAAGCAGAGCGATAAACACTTTCAGCTTTTGTATAAAAACCTTCGGCTAGCTTCAATTTACCAAGAAAATGATTTGACTGACCGAGCAGAAAATAAATCTCACCTGTTTCTGCTGTCGAATCGTCGAGATTTGGCTTTCCAACCTCAAGAGATTTATCAAAATACGAAATAGCTTCTTGCGCTTTCCTTTGCCAAAGCAGCGCAACACCCAAAGCCTTATAAGCCGAATGCTTTTCCATGTAACGGCTTTTCGGAAACTTTTCAGCAGTAGAAATCGCAAGCCGACAACCAATTTCGGCTTGAACGTATTTTTCTCTACGAAGTAAATTACGGCACTCCTCAATTTCGGCAAAATATTGCTTTGATACTTTAGATTCTTGAACGGACTCTTTATAAATTCGTTCAGCTTCTTTTTGATCGGTAACAACTTGCCCGAAATGAATTTGTGCAGATAACAAAATTGACAAAACTAATGTAAAGTTTTTCATCATAAATTCCCGCGCTTCGCCTGTTCTTCTTCAATTGAGACAAAAAGGGCTTTAAAGTTTCCTTTGCCGAAACCTTTGCAGCCTTTGCGTTGCAAAATTTCAAAGAAAACCGTCGGGCGATCTTCGACGGGTTTGGTGAAAATCTGTAACAGATAGCCTTCTTCGTCGCAGTCAACCAGAATTCCGAGGCGTTTCAAATCTTCGATATTCTCGTCAATCTCGCCGACGCGCTCCGGGATTTCGGCGTAATAGGAATCGGGAACGCGCAGAAATTCGATGCCGTTCGCCTGTAATTTTTCGACCGTCGAAACGATGTCTTTGCAAAGAAGCGCGATGTGCTGAACGCCCGGCGTTTTGTAATAATCGAGATATTCTTCGATCTGGCTTTTCTTTTTGCCTTCCGCCGGTTCGTTGATCGGCATTTTGATATTGTGTCCGCCGTCCGACATCACGATGGACATCAGCGCGGAGTATTCGGTCGAAATATCGTCGTCGTCAAACGTGATATAGCGGTAAAATCCCAGAACATCACGGTAGAAATCGCACCAGTGATTCATCTTGCCGAGTTCGACGTTGCCGACCATATGGTCAACCAAAACCACGCCGACATCTTCGCCTTTGACATCCGTTGCCTGA
>JAYVGL010000361.1:0-6512 GCA_043772175.1 Pyrinomonadaceae bacterium
CCGTCGCCATCACGTCAACGAATTCGCCGTGCGTCGGACAGGTTTTCCGCATCACGACTTGCCCGTTTTCTTCGACAATCTGCGCCTTGATTTCGCCCGGATGCGAGTTCATCAAAATCTCCAGCGGAATCGTTTTATCAATTACGCCGTTCCGCACGTTTTTAACGCACGTCGGGCAAAGCGAATCGGTTTCGCGCGGAAATCCGAGCGGCGGCGCGGTGCGCTCATAAGATTTTAATAAAGGCTCTGCCGCCCAATTCGGCGTAATAGATTCGCCTTCGGGCAGATTTTTATTAACCACCTGAAACGCCTTCCAAGCCAAATCAGCGAGTTTCGAGGCTGCCTTCGAGCCGGTCTTTCCCTTCCTTTTCCCGCTTTCGCCGCGTCTGAAATTATCACTGAACATAATATTTTAACATAAAAAGCTGAATAAAATTTTTCGTTTTTAGTGCGTTAAATTAATGCCAAGGCTAACAAATTGTTTGATATTTTCCAAGTTTTATATCAATTTTGTCACCGATTTTTGAATTAAACAACTATTTGATTGGGGCTTCAATCTTAATTTTTGAATCGTATTCGTAAATGGAAACTTCGCGGACAAGTGATTGCGAGCCGACGATTTCGGATTCCTTAACGCTTTTCAAAAACAAACCGTCCTCGCTAAACCAATATTTTGTTTTTATAACGTATTCTACTCGGTATTGTGATGTTTGAGTAAGTTTGTTGGCAATTCGATGCGATTCCGATTCGTAAACATCAGCGGTTTTGCCGTTGAGCGATTCTTTTCCGATAAATTTATAAGTTATCGTCGTTCTTCCTGAAGTAAAATCCCCACTCGAACTACTGCCGCCGCTGTATTTTTTCCAATCGCCGTCATTCTCCTTTGTATAAAGGTTTTTACCGTCCCAAATTCTTTCCGATCTGGTATTTTTCGTCGGAGATTTGACTTCCTCGATTTTTCTTTCCTTGTCAGGCGGAATTCTTTCTAAAATGTTGGTCGTTAGACTTATCGCAGTTGTATTTCGGTCGGAAAAACTTTCTTCCGTTTTGGTCAAACGGTAGGTTTTATCTTTCAAATTTTCCGTTGCCTTTGCCAGAATTTCCTTAAATTTGCTTTCTTCAATAATATTTTCATCAACTACTTTCTCGTTTGATTTTGTATTCGTTTTTTCCTGTGCCGAAGCGCAAGAGCTTAAAAGGAAAGCGCAGATTCCAAAAGCCAACAGCCCAACCGATAAATAAAAGAGTGTTCGACGCATAATTTTATTTCTCCGAAAGTCTGACAAAACCCGCCTGCTCGAAATGTTTGTCGGAAGTAAAAGCTAAAGTTATTCCGCGTTCGCGCATTGCAATAAAACTCGCGCAATCGGTCAAGCTCCATTCTTTGTCAGGTCTTTCGCGGTAAAGACGCAGAGCATTTTGAAAAAGTTCGGCGTTGGTCGGAACGATTTCAAAGCTCGCCAGTCCGCGCAGAGTATCAATGAACGAAATTGTTCGCGCTCTGAATTCGACTGCCGAAAGCGCGTTGGCGAGTTCAAACAAAACGGCTTCAGTGGTGAAAAGCCGCGCTTTTTTTGCTCGCAAATCACTCATTGATTTGATCGCAGATTGATGATGTTCGTCCCTGTTGACTAAAATGCCGACAAACGCCGCCGTACCAACGAAAACTTTTTCACGCGGCTTAATCTTCACGCTTCGCTGTGCCATACAAATAATGGTCGTGATTGTGAGCTAGGTCGGTGATGTCCGCGTCAATCTGATTTTCCTCGATTGCCGCAAACAACCTGTCCCAATCGCTCTCATTTTCCGATTCCGTTTCGTCGGCAATCGTGATCGTTGCTTCTTTGCCTTCGTAAACATCACTGATCGGCTCAAGCGGAAACACCGCGCCGTTATGAATTTTGCCTTTTATTTCCAACATAGTTTTAATCTCCAACCACATTTTGCGATTAACCGGCATCAATGCCGAAAGCCGACAGCGCAACCGATAAATAAAAGAGTTTTCAACGCATAATTTTATTTCCCCGAACGACGATTTTAGTGGAAAGCGGCGCGGATGACAATAATTTTTATTGTCGTCCGCCGCCGAATCAGGTGCGGTCTGTCGGTTTTCGTTTGATAGAATTCGACTGCGCCGCTTTGATTTGTTGTAAAATGGACTTTCAGCGATTGTTTTTCGGTCGTCCCAAACAAGGAGTTTAAGCGAATGAAAATCTTCAAGTTTTGTATCACGGTAATCTTCATCGGATTGTTCGTCAGCGTCGCGCCGGTTCGATCTGCGCCGACGCTTTATACGGGCGTTAATCTCGCCGGAGCCGAATTCGGTGAAGGCGTTCTGCCCGGAACTTACGGGACGGACTACACTTATCCGACGCACGGCGAAGTTGATTATTTTACGGCGAAAGGGATGAATACGTTCCGGCTTCCCTTTCGATGGGAGCGACTTCAGCCGACTCAAAACGCCGCTTTTAACGCGGCGGAGCAGGCGCGGCTCGACGATTTCGTTGATTACGCGACGACGAAGGGAGCGTTCGTCGTTCTTGATCCGCATAATTACGCGAGGTATTTCGGCACGATCATCGGTCAGGGCAATGTTCCGGCGAGTGCGTTTGCCGACTTCTGGACGCGCCTCGCCAATCGCTACAAAAATAATCGCAAGGTCATTTTCGGTTTGATGAACGAGCCGCACGATATGCCGACTGAATTATGGCGCGACGACGCGAACGCGGCGATTGCCGTCATCCGAGCGGCGGGCGCGGCGAACCTGATTCTGGTTCCCGGCAACGGCTACACCGGAGCGCACAGTTGGCTGCAAAACTGGTATGGAACGCCGAACGGAACGGTGATGCTAACCGTCAGCGATCCTTTGAACAATTTCGCTTTCGACGCGCATCAGTATCTGGACGGCGATTCTTCCGGCAGTTCCGAAATCTGCGTTAGCCCGACCGTCGGTGCGGAACGGCTCGCCGCTTTTACCAATTGGCTGCGGCAAAATAACCGGCGCGGTTTTCTCGGCGAATTTGCGGGCGGGCGCAACGCCAATTGCTACGCCGCGCTTAACAATATGCTGAATTACGTTGATGCCAACCGCGATGTCTGGCTCGGCTGGACGTATTGGGCGGCGGGACCTTGGTGGAGCGAATATATTTTCACCATTGAGCCGACCAACTGCCCGACTAACTGCGCCGACCGTCCGCAAATGGCGATTCTCGCGCCGCACTTCGCTCAACCGACGGCGGCGCGGCGCACTCGCTACGACTTTGACGGCGACGGCAGCGCGGACGTTTCCGTTTTTCGACCGGACGGCGGAACGTGGTATCTGAATCGTTCGTCCGAAGGATTTGCCGCTCGCCAATTCGGTGCTTCAAACGACAAAATAATTCCCGCCGACTATGACGGCGACGGCAAAACCGACCTCGCCGTTTACCGCCGCAGCGCGAACAGCACCTGGTATATTCTGAACAGTTCCGACAACACTTTCCGCGCAACGCGCTGGGGTTCGGCGAACGAAGCGCAGGCAATCGTCTTCGACCGACCCGCGCCCGCCGATTACGACGGCGACGGCAAAACCGACTTGGCGTATTGGTATTACACCGATTTTCTCTCGGAACCGGCGCGGTTTGTGATTCTGCAAAGCTCGAACGGCACGACGCGCAATGAACAGTGGGGAGCGGCGGGCGACACGCCGCTCCCGGCGGACTATGACGGCGACGGCAGAGCCGACTTCGCCGTTTACAGAGGTAACGTCTGGTATCTCAACCAGAGCAGTCAGGGCTTTCGCGCCGTCCAATTCGGCACGAACACCGACAAACTCGTTCCGGCGGATTACGACGGCGACGGCAAATCCGATATTGCCGTTTTTCGCCCGTCTAACGGCGTTTGGTATTTACAGCAGAGTGCGGCGGGATTTGCCGGAATCGCCTTTGGTTTGGGAACCGATACGCCCGTTCCGGCGGACTACGACGGCGACGGGAAAACCGATGTCGCGGTGTTCAGAAACGGTGTGTGGTATCTGAACCGCTCGGCGCAGGGCTTCGTCGGCATCGCGTTCGGGGCGGCGAGCGACAAGCCGATTCCGAATGCGTTTGTCCCGTAAGTCGAAAGGCAGAGCGCGGCGGCAACCTATTGAATTTGTCGCCGAGCAGCCGATTGCCGCCATTCTCCGTTTTGACCGTTTCAAGACAAAAGGCTTCGTTGAAATCTCAACGAAGCCTTTTTGCCGGCGGCGAAAACACCGCGACATAAATTGCCGGTTCGGAAATTTTATTGACTCTGCGGGCAGTCGTGAATTATAGTTTGGGTTGAAACTTCAGGAGTTACACGCATTATGAAACATCTACCTTTCTCAATTTTCCGGGCGTTTTTGCTGACGGCGTTGTTGCTAATCGCCGTTGACGGCGAAGCGCAGTCGGCGGGGAGTTTGGACACGACTTTCGGCGGCGGCAGAATCGTTCCGAGTTTTCTAACCCCGGCGACGCTCGCCGATATTGTGATTCAGCCGGACGGCAAACTCGTCGTTATCGGACAGGTGTTCGGAAACGATCCGACCAAACCGAATTTCGTCGCCCGATTTAATTCAAACGGCACACTCGACACGACTTTTAACGGCAGCGGCTACAACGATGCTTACACGATGTCCAGAGCCGCCTCGGTCGCCCTGCAAACCGACGGCAAGATCGTCGTCGGCGGATTCGGTCCGTCCGTTCAGGATAATCAAGCGAAATTCATCGTCGCCCGTTATAACCCGAACGGCACGCTCGACACGACCTTCAACGGCAACGGAAGAGTCATCACGCAGATCGGAGCCGCTTCGGTTATATCCTCAATCAATATCCAGACCGACGGCAAAATTGTTGCCGCCGGCAGCGTCGCCCTGAACACTCCCGGAGCCGCCAGAGATTTCGGTCTCGTTCGATATAATACGGACGGTTCGCTCGACGCTTCGTTCGGCACGGGCGGACGAGCTGCCACCGACATCAACGGCAACAGCAACGATGTGGTTTATGATTCCGCACTTCAGGCGGACGGGAAAATAATCGTCGCCGGTTCGGTCAGCGACGCACTGACCAACCTGAATCTACCGGCGATTGTCAGATTTAATGCTGACGGAACGCTCGATGCGACCTTCGGAGCGGGCGGCAAAATCATCAAATCGAGTTCCGTCAATTCGGCGGTTCAGGAACTGGTGATTCAATCGGACGGGAAAATAGTCATCGTCGGTTATAATTTCGCGCCGACCAGATACAACTCCAACGGAACGCTCGACATTACATTTCAGGGGGCGGTAAATTATTTTGCCGCAGCGGTGACGATTCAACCGGACGGCAAAGTCCTCGCGGCGGGCGGCGAGCCGATCAGCGACGGCAGTAATGTTTCCTCGCTTACCCGCTATAATACCGACGGCACTCTCGACGCGACTTTCGGGGCGAACGGCAGAGTAACGACGAGTTACACCGACTACGCCGCCACCGGCGGGTCTTTTATCAACAGCTTGGTCATTCAACCCGACGGCAAAATTATCGCGGGCGGAGATTTGAACAATCCTTTCCGATTTTTTCTCGCCCGCTATCGCGTCATTTCGGCGTATAAAGCTAATTTCGTGGATTTTAACGGAGACGGAAAAGAGGATGTTTCGGTTTTTCGACCGCCCAACGGAACCTGGTATACGTCAACGAATGCGGCGAACAATTACGGGGCGATTCAATTCGGCGCAGCAAACGATAAGCTCGTTCCGGCGGACTACGACGGCGACGGCAAAACCGATGTCGCGGTTTTCCGAAACGGAGCGTGGTATTTGCAGCGCAGTCAATCGGGTTTCACCGGCATCGGTTTCGGTACGGGCGAAGACATTCCCGCGCCCGCCGATTACGACGGCGACGGGAAGGCGGATTTAGCGGTGTTTCGCCCGTCAAACGGCACGTGGTATTTGTTGAGAAGCCGACTCGGATTCGTCGGCATTCAATTCGGGCAAACGGGCGACAAGCCTGTTCCGGCGGACTTTGACGGCGACGGCAAAGCGGATTTAGCGGTTAATCGCGGCGGCATCTGGTATCTTCAGCGTTCACAGCTCGGATTCGCGGGAATTCAGTTCGGAACGGCGGACGACAAATTCGTTCCGGCGGATTACGATGGCGACGGGAAGGCGGATGTCGCCGTGTTTCGCCCGTCAAACGGAACTTGGTATTTACAGCAAAGCCAAGCCGGATTCGTCGGTGTGCAGTTCGGAGCGACAGGCGATTTGCCGGCTGCCGGCGATTATGACGGCGATGGGAAAGCGGATATTGCCGTGTTTCGCGGCGGCGTGTGGTATTTACAGAGAAGCTCGCAGGGTTTTACGAGTGTAGCGTTCGGCGCGTCAACCGATACGCCGATTCCGAGTGCTTTCGTGCGATAGAATTTTAATTTAACGAACCAATAGACATCTTTCCTAAATAAGTGGTTATGGGGAAGCAAACTTGAGATGACGAGTGGAAAGTTTCAAATTGACAATGGCTGCAACCAGTTTCCAAGTC
>JAYVGL010000362.1:0-17260 GCA_043772175.1 Pyrinomonadaceae bacterium
GGCGGCGGCGAAACCGTTCTGCGACTGGTTCAGATACCACGTGCCGTTTGCCGGACGAAACACGGAAACATCGGATTTGCCGTCACCGTCGTAATCGAACAAGGCGCGAGTTGGCGGAACGAAGGAGATAATTGTAAAGTTTGCGCCCGAAATATCAAAAAAGATATTGCCGACCGCTTCGACCTTGATGCGTGCCTGATTGGTTCCCAAACCCAAAGTCGGAACCGTTACCGCCTCCGTGCCGTCGTTCGGCGTTGATTCGGCGAGAACGAACGGGAAGGTATTGCCGCCGTCGGTCGAGAGCGAAATTTTGACGCTGGCGGTGTTGATTTCGCCGCCCGTCGTTCCCGCGACGCTCCAGGCGACGGTTTGCTGGCTGCCCGTCGTCCACGTTACGTTGGTTTCCGGCGCGGTTACGGCAAACGGTCCGTTGTTTCCGTCAATAGCGACCAGTGCGACGCGCGAACGAACGCCGCCGCCGTTCGCCCGATTGTCGCGGACGATTGCTTGGAAAAGCATCGTCCGGCTGATCGAGGGCAGAATTTCGCCCGTCAATCGTCCGTTGGTCGTGGTCGGCGGGACGTTGGCGTTGTTCAAAATATACTGCAGACGCGGGAAACTGCGCGTTCCGCCCGTGACCGGCAAAAACGGGCGGAACAACGGACGCGGGCTTCCATCCGTGTCGGAATTGCCCGCCGCGCTTGTCGCTCCCGCGCCGAGATCGTATTCCTGCCAGTCGTATGTCAAAGTGTCGCCGTCCGCGTCGGTCGCCGTCGCCGTCAGTAAAAACGGCGTTTGTTTCGGAATGGTAAATCCGGTTTCGTTCTCGACGGTCGGCGGCGTGTTGCCGGTCGCCATCGTCGCGGCGCAGGTGTTGCCGCCGCCGAGAGTGCTGAAAGAGACTATCTCTTCGATGCTCTTGACGTGAAAAGTATCTATGCTGTTCAGTGCCAAATCCTGGCTGCCGCAAATTCCGGCGTAGCCCATAATCGTGATGCCGCTGCCCGGTTCGTAGGCGGCATCGGCGGAGCGTTGTGCGCCGCAGCTTCCGACGCTGATGTTGAATGTGTGTCTGCCGCCGAATTGGTGTCCCATCTCGTGCGCGACGTAATCAATGGCGAAAGCATCGCCGATTGGGTTCGGCAAGCCGGTTACGCCCTGCGCTTTGCGCGTTGCCGAACAGGGACTTTGCAGATTGGCGATGCCGCCGCCGCCGGTGCTGAAAACGTGACCGATGTCGTAATTCGCCGAACCGATTACGTTGTCGAGATTGCTTTGATTCTGACCGAGCATCGTCTGACCGTTTTCATTGGTGTAAGGATCGGTCGCCGAATCCGTGTAAATAATCGAATCTTCACGCGGCGACAAAACCATTCTGATCGAAACTTCGCGTTCATAAACGGCGTTGACGCGGTTTATAATCAAAACCATCTGACTCAAAGCCCGAACGCGGGCTTGCGCGTCGGTGTCGCCCGACTGCCGGAAAACATTCGTGTATTCGGCGGTCGCCGCGAGTGCCAGACGGTAAGTTCGCAGGTTCGTGCCGGAAACGACGTTCGGCGTTTCGGGTAGGAAATCGGGAATTTTGGTGAAATCTCCTAGTTCGTTTCTAAAATTACAGGAAAATTCGCCGCTTCTTTCGACTGCGCTTTTGAAATAATTGATGTAATGATCAGTGTCGCCGACGGCGTAACGGTCAATTAAAATCGTGCCGTTCGCGGAAAGAATCATCGAATTGAAACCTTCGGGCGAGATGCCGAAGCGCACCGCCGCTGCCGGATCGTCAACGCCTCTGCCGTGATAAGTTTTAATATCGGGATGTTTCGCCGCCAACTCCGGTTCCATCATCGAGTATTCTTCGACCGCAAAATGGGCAAAGCCGCCGTCCGGCAACGGCAGCGCAATCGTCAAGGGATTGTTTCGCGCCGCGTCGGTAAATTCCGTCGGAGCTTTCCGCAGCGCATTTTTCAGCGCGGCTCGATCAAGAGCAAACGTGCGGTATTCTCACGGAATAATCGAACGCGCCGACTGTCGCTGCTGCAAAACAGTGTCGTCAATTCCGCGCCATAACTTGCCGAAAAAACTTTCCGTGCTTTGTCCGAAGGTTGCCGCCGCGCTCGAAACCAGAATGAAAAGTAAAAAAACTACTGTTCGCTTCATAGAAATCTCCTGATATTTTCTTGTTAATTTTGGAATGGAAGTAAAATTTACTTTCAACCGTTAAAGCAAATTCCACCTGAAAGACAAATCCGAAAAGCGCGGCGAACGGCAAATTTATCGAAACATCCGACCTTCCCCGTTCCGCCGGATGATTTAAATAAGTGTAAATTATCGAGTAACAAGGCTTACTTATCGAGTAGCAAGTCTTGCTTGTCGAGTAGCAAGGCTTACTTATCAAGTAACAAGCCTTGCTTGTCGAATACTGATAGAAAGCAAAAAGAACGCGCCGTCTTCACGATGAAAGACGGCGCGTTCTTTTTACTTTGATGTGTTTGAAAATTAGAGTTCCGTTTTCGGTTTCGGACGCGGACGATAATAAGCATCGCCGCGCTGGGTCAATTGGGCTTTCGCGCCGAGCGTGTGAACGACCGATTCGCGCATTGCATCGTCGCCGATTTTGAAATTGGCGATGCCGCTCGCTTCGACATCTTTGTCGCTAAATTGAATCGTCAGATAATGACGCTTTTCACGAATCAGTCCGGCGAGACCCGCGCCCGGCAGAGGAATCACGCTAACCGCCGTTCCCGCGCCCGAACGAACGGATTTCGTTCCCGTGTAAACCGAAACCATCGCGTCGTATGGAATCGCAAATTTTTCTTTTTGATCTTTGCCGAAAAAAACCAGCCGCTCGTTCACATCGTCAAATTTGAGCGAGCCTTCGTCTTTTTTTTCAAAGCCGAACATTCCGCCTTCATATTTGGCGGCGACCGTTTCGGGAACGGTCATTTTGACGCTCGTCGTCTGTTTTCTTTCCGCCGGTCGCGGCTGCGCCGAAGCTGCGAAAGTAAAAGCGAACAAACCGAATGCGAGAGAAAATAATAATTTTTTCATATCTTGGATCTTAAATCTTAAATCTTGAATCTTGAATTTGGAACTCTGCTTTTATAGACGCATCCCGCCCAAAGTTCGTTGCCACGCCAGCGTCTGTTTTAAAACGCCGAGCCGCTGTTTGTCCGCGTCCGAACAATCGAGGCTCAATTCTTCGATGATGGTTTCGAGCAGCGGCGCGGCGAAAAGTCCGGCGTGCGCGACGATTTGCGAATAATAATGAATCTGCAAACAATCGTTCGTGTCGGCGTGAAATTTTTTCATCTCGTCGGTTTCGATTCTGTAAACGTCCTGTCCGGCGGGAACGGCGCGGCGCGGAACACCGTGCGTGATTTTTTTGGCTTTATCAATCGAGCCGAGCAGCAGAACGCCGATCAGAAATCCCTGCTCGTTCAAATAATCAGGACTGAAATTCCGCAATTCCGGTTTCGGCGAAAGGCGCGGACCGTAATTGGCGTATTCGGGATTAACCAGAACCGTGTCGTAAATCACGCCGACTATTTCCGTCTCGTCTTCGAGCGATATTTTTACGAACTGCGCGAACCCGAAATCATCGGCAGTCGGCGGCGCGGCGACATCGAGCGCGTCTATGACGCGGGCGACGTAATCAATATGTGAATTTGAACTGACGATTTTTGCAATTTTCATAAGAGTAAGCAGTGAGCGGTGAGCGGTTCAAAACAGTTTGTTTTCAATGCTTCGTTTTAATCCGAAAGTCGTCTTTAGACATTCATCGGTTAAATCTTGTGCCTTATTATGGAGTTGTTCACTTAAATATCCAACCCGAAAAGATAATTCAAGTTGAGTGCTGAGTTCGTTGAGCGAACCGACGGCGATACTCAAAAAATTAACAAACTGCTGCGGAGAGCGATCAGCCGCGCCTTCGCTGATATTTGACGGCGCGGAAACGGCGGCTCTCCGCATCTGCGAAGTCAAACCGAACTTCTCATCTGCCGGAAAAGTTTTAGTCAAGTCATAAACCAGAACCACCAACTCCATACTTTTCTGCCACGCAACCAATCTTTTGTGAGGTTTATCCATATTATTTTCTTTTTGACTGTTGTCTAATTCCACGGACTACTTTCCTAACTGCTTACCGCTCACCGCTCACCGCTCACTGTATAAATCAGCCACCACAAAAGAATCTGCACGGCGAAGATTGTCGCGCTCAGAACGATGCTGTAAACCGAACTTCGTCCGCCGCCGAGAGACGGGTTGCGATAAGCGGCGAACGCGCCGATGCCGCCCATCAAAAACGCGCCCGGACAAAATAAAATTCCGAGGTAAGGCACAAGCGAATAAACGACGAACGCCGTCGCGGTCAACGAAGCCGAGTTTCTGTTTTCGGCAAACAACTCGCCGCTTTCCTCTTTTTCCGCCGCCTGAAAACTTTTCCCCTGAAGCCGGTAAGAAGCCCGCAGCGCGTCGAGCGGCTGATATTCTTCGAGCAAAAGTTTACCGCAAACGCGGCAGAATTTAGCAAAATCGCGCGTGATGGAAGTCCCGCAAGCCGGACAGGAAACGGAAAGCGGAAAATGGAAAACGGATAACTTTTCACGTTCAGAAAGCAGTCCGTCATTTTCCATTTTCCATTTTCCGTTTTCCATTATCTTCTCCGTCCTTTGCTCGCCGCCTTGCGCGAGACTCTGAAATTCAGCTTATTCTCATCGGCAAAGCCTTGTAAAGCGGCGAGAAAAACCTCTCGGTCGCGCAGGGAAATAACCGCCGTCTGGTCGGCAGTTTCGAGCGCGTATGGATAACCCAGACCGATGACGCACTCGGCGCGGACGACATCTAAAACTTCATTCAGCAAATTTTCCTCGTAAATCCACGCCGGAACGTCGAGACGCGCCGGCGGATTATCCGAAGTCGTCTGCAAATAGGTAAAACCGACGATTGATTTCCCGGTTTCCTCGTCAATAAAAGCCTTCAAACCGCGTCGTTTGGAATAGCAGAAAACCGTCCGGTCGCCCCAGTTTTTCAAGATCGGTGCATCTTCGGACGCGGCGGCGTGAAGAATCGAAGCGTCGTCTAAAGTTCGTTTGTTTTCGTTCCGTTTGCCGTCGAGCGCGTCGAGCAAACCCAATAAATCTCGCGCATAACTGCGGTCAACGTAACCGACGAGCGGGACTTTCGTCGCTCTCGAAAGTTTGGCGAGCGCGATCATCGCTTTGATGAAACCTTCCTGCAATTGAGTGCGCGGCAGGGCGAATGAAATCAGCAGTGTTCCGTCGAAAAACGCGAGCGGCATTCGTTCGCCGCGCGTTTGCCAGCCTTTTTTCTTCTCCAGAAATTCGCCGACCTTTTCGACTTCCGCTTCAAATCTTTTCTGCCCGACGCGGGTTTCGGGAATCACGGGTCCTTCCTGATCTTTCAATAAATCTTCGGGAGAAAGCACGAAAAACTTCGCGCTTTTTTCGTAGCCGAGCGCGTCGTCGTGCGGATTTTCAAACCAGCCGACCTGCACGGCGGCGACGGGCAGGGAAACTTCGCGTTCGATAAAAAGCTGACTGCCGTCCGCCGCAAAAGTCGTGCGTTTGTTCAAAATTTCAAAAGCCCAAACTCGCGCTTCTTCGTGATTCGCCCAAATTTCGTCGAACGCAAACGCAAAATTATCGGCTTCGTTCAATTCAACCGAAGGCAGCGCGCCGACGTTTTCGACGCGCTCTAATTTACTGACGAGTGCGGCGTGTGAAACGGCGGAAAGTTCGTTCAATTTTTCGAGATATTCGCGCAGATCGGCGGCTTGTTCCCGCGCAAAATTGACGAAGCCATCGCTCTGAGTCTTTAATTCCTGTTGTAAAAGTTCACGGAAAAGCATATGAGAATTTTGCCACAGAGTGCGCGGCAAAACTATTTCGCCAGTAGATTATCTTCACAAAATTATTCAGAAACCATTCAGCTCCAGAGGAGCGAAATGTTTGTAGAAATGTTTTTCAAAAATCAATGAAGTTCCGTGGGAACGGCATAGAATTGTGCTGTTCCCACGGAACTTCATTGATTTTTCGGCTTTTAATCTACAAACATTTCGCTTCTCTGGAGCTTGCTGCCGGTTGCTGCATATCTTAAGCAAGCAGCTTAATAAAGTCGGGCGTATGAAAATTTCGAGACTTCGCCGGAAGGGAATTCGAGTTCGTGCCGGTAGATTTCGGCGATTTCGTATTTGACGGGATTTTTGAAAAGTCTGCCGTCGAAAACGAAAGTGTGAAACTCGCCGTTTTCGCCGCAGACATCAACCGAGGCGGGCAAATCGTCAACAAAACCCGCGTCGAAAATCCGTCCGCAAAATTCAGCGTCCAGAAAATTCTCGTTAACGCAAACGACAACCGCTTTGAAACCCACCGCCAAAAATTCGTCAACCATCGTCTGCCGATTCTCCGACCACAGCGGCAAAACGGCTTCGATTTCCGCCGCCGCGCAAACTTTTTCCTCCCAATCGCGGTGCGCCTGCAAATCAATATCGCCGAAAATGCCGTGCGTGATGTTTCGTTTGTTAAATGTTTGCAGCGTTTCGGTAAAAACCTTTTCGTAGTTTTGCCAGGACGCTTTCGCCGTAACGAGTTCGATGCCGAGCGCGGCGGCTTGCGCCCGCATCAGTTTTTCGGGAACGGCGTGCGAGCGCGAGCGGTCTTCGGTTTCGTCGAACATCGTCAGCAAAACTTTCACGTCGAAGCCTTTATTCAAAGCCCGCTCAAGCGCGAGACACGAATCTTTGCCGCCGCTCCACGAACAAAATGCTTTTTTATTTTCCATCGTTTATAAAAACGCCGCCGAATCCATTCGTCTTAAAATCCGCCGAAAAGCGGTTGTCCGTGCAATGCTTGAACAAACAAAAACGTGAAAATCGAAAAGTAAGCCAGCGCGAAGGCAAACGTCCAAAAAATCGGTGATTTGATGCGATATTTTTCCAGCGTGTATGAAAGAAACGGCACGGCTTGAAAAGCGTGCATTCCGAAAAAATGCGCGACGCGCAAATCGCCGCCTCTCGTTGACCAATTGACCAGCGGCAAACCCGCGCCGCCGTCTGCCGCGCCAACGCCGTGTCCGACTTGCGCCGACATATAACCGCCTTCAAAACTCGACGCGAGAAACAACATCAAGCCGAGCCGCATTCCCCAAACGACTGATTGCGGCAAATCAATTTCGGCGCGGAAATACAGATAAAGCAGGTAGATCGCCAGCAGAGTGTTGAGGCTGATTGCCATTCCCATCACGCCGTAAAGAATTCCGTCGAGCGGCGTTGTGACGTTGAAATGCGAAGTCGTGCCGCGTGCCGCCTGTATCACGACGAGAAAATTTTCGACGGTGAAAATTAGAATCATCGCCCACGAAATAAACCGCACCGATTTTTCGTAACCCTTCAAGTAATACAGATAAACCGCCGTCGTCCACAGAAAAATCGCCACCGAAACGAAGAATTTCATCGGCTTGATCCAGCGGTTGATGCCTAAAATCTCCGTCGAATCGAACAGAGAGACGATTGCCAAAATTGCCAGACACGCCAGCGAAACCGCGCCCGCTGTCATCAAAATTCGCTGATCTTTAAATAATTCTTTGATCATTTTTCGCCTCGTCTTTCGCCAGGAAAAATCGCAGAACGCTGTAAAGCAAAAAGCCGATTGGACCGAGCATAAACGTCAAAAACAAACACGGAATGACGAACCAATGCGAAATCTTTTTCGCCTGCGCGTCCTTGACTTCCCAAGTTCCGACGAATAAATCGAACGCGAGATAATGAATCCAGCCCGCCAGCATCGTCCATTCATCGGTGAAAAGTTTCATCACCTCGGCGAGCGAACCGAAGCCGCCTTCGGATTTACCGAAAAACGCGACGATTAAAATCAAATAAGCGACCGACAACAGCAGCGGAATCGCTCCCGAAAAAATAATTTTGCGCGTTACGACCCAGCGCGGCGCGACCGCTAAAATTATCCAGCCGAGCAGCGCGACTAAATTGACAATCGAGAAAATTTGTTCCGCTTTCATAGAATCTCCTTCAAACCGCATCGTTAATTGACAGATAAGTCTGCGTGAAAAACCCGCCCGCGCCGGAGCGCAAAGATGGTCGAGAAGAACAGTTCGGCGTTCGGCTTTGTCTTTCGCAAAATTGTTTTCCGCAAAATTATTTCTCGATTGTGCCGAACCCGCACCAGGAATTGCGGTTGTGCCAGATGACTTCGACATCTTTTGCGCCGATTTCGCGCCACCAGCTTTCAAAATCGGCTTTTGAAATGTAAAAAGCGGTTGGCGCGACGAGATGGTCGAAAACGATATTGTGCTGTTCGCGCCAGCCGAACGTGCCGAGATGGTTCAGATAATCGTTGTAGAAAAGTTTACCGGCGAGCGGTTTCGAGGTTTTGTTCAGCGGTTTGTAAATCAGTTTCGAGGCGAGATAAACGCCAAGCGTCGGCAGTTTCGACAATTGATAAAGCGTCGGCTGTCCCATTTTCGACGTGAAGCTCTTGCGAATCGGATTGACGTAATTCGTAATCCATTCGTTATTCTCCGCCCCGTAAATCCAGGCGGAAATCGCGCCGTCTTTTTTCACTTTCGACGCTAACGACATAAACGCTTTTTTCGGGTTGGGCGTGTGGTGCAGAACGCCGATTGAAAAGGCGTAATCGAACGCTTTTTTGAACGGCAGTTTGAAAATATCGGCTTGGACGACGTGCGCGTTCGGCAGATGTTTCGTCGCCTGAAACGCCGATTCGACCGCCGCGCTCAAATCAATGCCGACGACTTCCTTGGCTCCCCATTCCGCCGCCAGACTCGTGTGCCGACCTTTGCCGCAGCCGCCTTCGAGAACGATTTTGCCTGCGAAAAATTCCTTTTTCACCGGCTGGAGCCAGCCGAGAAACTGCTCGCTGTATTTTTCGTCCTCCTGCGTGAAATGCGTCCACTGCCAGCCGAAATTTTCGGCGGTTTCGAGTTTGTCCTGCTCGATTTTATCCAAATCGGCAAAGCGCGGAACGCCGCGCACGACCTTGTATTCGCGCTCGCATTTGCGGCACGACAACACGGCTTCGATAATCTGTTGAGCTTCGTATTTACTGGCGTAAGCCAACAAAATGTCGCCGCCGCAGTTCGGGCAGGCAAGCAGTTCTAAAAGTTTTTCTTTCACAATCCGAGACACCGCCTGACGGCGCTTTCTACCTTTTCTAAAGTTAAATTTGAAATTTCTCCCGCCGCTTGTGCGGGAAAACGATTTGGGTCTATCGAACGAATTTGGAAACACAAGAACACGGTTTCCAGCGGCAAGCCGCTCTCCGTCGCAGAGACGCGAACATTGATCGGGAAATTACGCGAAATATTTTAGCCTTTTGTGCCGACGACGACCGTTACGACCAAAGGCAGATTATTGATGTCGTCAACCGATAACACCAAAACAGGACGACGACCGGACTGTTCGCGCCCCTTCGCGGGATTTAAGTCAACAAAATAAATCCCTCCGCGTTTCATCGTTTTTCTAAACCGTCGAATTCTGTATGGCGAAAACCAGTTTCGATCTCCATCAATTCGCGCCGAATGTCTTCGTCGTTCGCCATTTCCGAAAGCTGCGATTCAAAGTCGCCCGCGCCGACGGTTTTTTCGCGCAGTTTTTCCGCCACCCGCGCAATCAGCGTGAGTTGTTCATCAACCGAAAGTTCAAATATCTTTTGTTCGATCTGCGATAAAGCCGCTTGATTCATACTCACACCTCGCCACCGATTATAAACTATTTTCGATCTGCCGCGTTTTCACAGCCCGGCGGCTTCGTGAAAATTTGGATTCACGCTCCGCCGCTGTCCAGTTTGTTTACAAATTTTTCAAATTCTTTAAACGGAAACGGCTGCCGCCAATTAAACTCGAATTCGTCGGTGTTGCGGTCTTCGTAAAGCTGCCGGAAAGTTTCGGCGAACGCCGCGCAGACATCTCCGACTTTGCCTTCGTGCGAATAGACGAGGGCGCGGTCTTTGGTTGCGCGGATTTCGGTCGGGAATTGATAAATTTCCAGGGCGACGAGTCCGCCGTTTTTGACGAATCTGAAATCGAATTCCTCCGGGTTGCGGTTCCAGTGCAGAACGTATTCCCGTTTGACTGCTTTTTCGTCGAGCAAATCCGACAGAATTTTCAGCAGTTCGGGCAACGCGTTTTCGTGCGGCGCGTGTGCCGTCGTCGTGTGAAATTCACGAATTCCGTCTTCAAAACCGACGGACATCCAACCGCACTGCGGCGAATTAAAGCTGACTTCCAATTTATTCATCATCGTAGAATTTTAGTTTGATCCGCTCGGTTTGCCAATCGCGCCGAACCGCCGAATCAACTCGCGGCTTCGACCAAAGGCTCGAACGGTTTGCCGTAGAGTTCCTGATAAACCCAGCCCAAAAACCGGACTTCCGCCGTGCATAATGCTTCGAGCCAGCCGCTCGAAAGATACAGCCGTCGTTCGTTGTTCGACGGAATCTGTTCGGCTTGCGCGACTTGCGATGCGCCGTGTTGTAATTTGTAGCTCGCCGCGATGTCTTCGTTCATCTGTTTGGATTCGCCCAATGCCTGCAAAACTTCCGTGATCCAAACGCGCATTTTCGCTTCCGAATCGTATTCGGCAATCGCCTGGAAAGCACCGATGGCGAATCTCGCTTCGGCGTTCTCGAACGGGTAAATCTCCACGCCGTGTGCTTCGTCGTCCGCCTGTTTCCATTGAAAAAGCTCCTCGACGTGCGGGTTGCGAACGACACCGACCCGCGAATCGAAAGTTAAAAACCATTCGAGCAAGTCGGCTAGAGAAGTCGTGTTGATGTCGCCATTCGCAGTTTTTTCCAGCTTCGGCGGCTGATTCGCGGTTTGTTGTGCCTCATTCATAGTAATCTTTACATTCTAACTCGTCGGTAAATGCTCGAAACCAATCGGTAAGTCTTAAAAGCGCGTCGGTAAGCCGCCAAAACACATCGGTAAGCTGTCAGAACACATCGGCAACGCTCAAAACATATCGGTGAGCGCGTAAAACACGTCGGTAAGTCATTTGCACCAATCGGTAGGCGAAAAATGTTTGTCGGCAACGCTCCGAAACACATCGGCAAGCCTCCGACACCGACATTTTGCTTTGTAGAACCTACCGGTAAGCGATTGGCACACGCTTTTATCAATTATTTGTCGCTGTCAGCCAAAGCAAAACTCGCCCGCGTTTCGCCGACCCAATCGCCGCGCCGGTTTTTTATCGGCAAAGGCGAGTACGTTTTTAATGCTGCCGCGCCGAAAATTCCGATCTGCCGCAGCAATTCGATCAGCACGACGGCGCGGGCGCGTTGGTCGTCGCCGTCTTCGATTTTCAGGGCGATGCCCAAGCCTTTCGGATGTTTTTCACACGGCAGAACCGCCGCCGAATAAACGCCTTCCGCGCCGATTTTGGAAATCAGTCTGCCGCCGCCTTCGCGCATCAAAAGCGTGTCCAAACGGTTAGTTCCGCCGATCATTTCCGGGAATTCGAGCATCGCCGAAACGATTTTTTGACACGCGCCCTTCGTCGCTTCGTCGTAATTTGACGGCGGCGAAACCAATCGCCCGAATGCCCGCGCCATTGCGGAGACGGGAACGGCGAAATTCGGCGCGGCACAGCCGTCAATGCCGATCTTTATCGCGCTCGCCGGAACGTCCGTAAAGCGGGCGACCGTTTCCAAAATCGCTTTCTGCAAAGGATGTTCGAGTTGTTCGTAAGTCTCAGTGTCGGCGTTCGCGTGGCGGCAAAAAGCGAGCATCGCGGCGTGTTTGCCCGAACAATTATTATGTAACTGCGTCGGCGTTTCGCCTGATTGCAGCATTTCTTCGGCGCGTTTTTCGTCGAACGGCAAATGCGCCCCGCATCGCAAATCGCTTTCGCTCAAATTGATTCTCGTCAGCATTCCGGCGGCAGTTTCCGTGTGCATTCGTTCGCCCGAATGCGAACCGCAAGCCAGCGCGATTTCCTTGTCCGTGTAACCGAATTCGTCCGCCGCGCCGCTCGTCAAAAACGGAATCGCCTGAAAAGCCTTCGCCGACGAACGCCAAAATGTAATCGTTTCGGGATTGCCGAGCGAATAAAGTGTTTCGCCGCCGCCGTCAACGACAATCAGATGCCCGCGATGGATTGATTCGACGGTTGCGCCGCGAACGACCTGCGCCAGAATTTCAGATTCCATAAACTTTACCAACCCGCAAAAATAATTTTAACAGGATAGACAGGATTTACAGGATGGAAAATTAAAGTCGGTTTTCGGTTTTATCCTGTTTATCCTGTTGAATTTCTGCTTGGTTGCCGCTCAACATTTCCCGCGCGTGCTGCCGCGCCGTGTCGGTGATGTTCGCTCCGGTCAGCATCCGGGCGATTTCTTCGATTTGTTCCGCCGCGTCCAAATCCTTCACGCCGACTTTCGTCTTTTTGCCGACGGTTTCCTTCTGCACTAAGAAATGTCTGTCCGCCAGAGACGCGACTTGCGGCTGGTGCGTAACGCACAAAACCTGCTGCGTTTTGGCGAGTTCTTTTAATTTCAACCCGACCGCTTCGGCGACGCGCCCGCCGATTCCCGTATCAATTTCGTCGAAAACCGTCGACTTCTCCGCGTCGTTCGATTTCATCGTCGTCTTTAGAATCAGCATCAAACGCGAGGCTTCGCCGCCGGAGGCGACTTTCGCCAAAGGCTTGGTTGATTCGCCGACGTTCGCCGAAAAGTAAAACTCGATTTGGTCGAAGCCTCTCGCGGTTAATTTTTTGCCCGCCTCGCTTTTCAATTCGCCCGCGCCGGGAGCATCAATCCGCACTTCAAATTTAGCTTTCTCCAACGCGACGGCTTTCAAATTCGCTTCGACTTCCTTTTCAAATTTTCGCGCCGCCTTCACCCGTTTGTCGTGAATCTCAGACGCGATCTTCAAATAATCTTCGCGCTGTCCGGCGAGAATTTTTTTCAACTCCTCCTTGCGCTCCTCAAAAGTTTCGATGTTCTTCAAACGCGCTTCGGATTCTTCCAGGTGCGCCAAAACCGTCGTGATTGCGCCGCCGTATTTGCGTTTCAGGCGCGAAACGTCAACCAGACGATTCTCGATTTCTTCGAGGCGTTCGGGCGAAAATTCCAGCGAACCGCGAAAATCTCGGACGGTGAACGCCAAATCCGCGAGAACCGCCTGCGCCGACTGCAAACCTTCGTCATACTCCTTGAAACTCGATTCAAACTCGCTCAGTTCGATGATTTTTCGCGCCGCTTTTTCGAGCGTCGTCACGGTTGATTCTTCGTTTTCGTAAAGCAGCAGATACGCTTCGTCGCTTAACGCCGAAAGTTTTTCGACGTTGTTCAAACGCCGTTTTTCTTCGTTCAAAGCGTCTTCTTCGCCGACGCTCGGATTAACTTTTTTGATCTCGTCCACCTGAAACTGCAAGACATCGAGCAGTTGAAGTTTCTGCGCTTCGTCTTCGCGCAGACTTTCGATTTCGCGCTGCGTTTTCGCCATCGCCGCGTATTTCGCCGCCAGATTTGCGCGTGAACTGTTCAAGTTAGCGAATTCGTCGAGAATTTCGAGATGATTCGACGGCGAAAAAAGCGTCGCCTGTTCGCCCTGTCCGTGTATATCAACCAGAAACGCGCCGATACGCTTTAAGAAATTTCCCGTAACGAGTTGATTATTAACGAAAATTCGGTTGCGTCCCGATGCGGCGAGTTCGCGGCGGACGATCAAGTCAATCTCGCTCGAATCGTCAATTTCGATGCCGCTTTCGTAGAAAATTTCGTGCAGATGCGCGTCGGGCTTCAAGGTAAAAAGTCCTTCGATCTGCGCCGCTTTCTCGCCTTCTTTTATTAAATCCGAGGAAATCCGGTCGCCCGTGAGTGCGCCCAAACTGTCCACGATAATTGATTTCCCCGAACCCGTCTCGCCGGTCAAAAGATTCAAGCCGCGCGAAAATTCAATCTGCAATTCGTCAATCAGCGCGATGTTTTTGATTTTAAGTAGTGAAAGCATAATCCGAATTTAGATTCTGGATTCTGGATTTTCGATTGTAAAGCCGTCAACTCTTTTCAATAAAATTTCAGCCGTCTCCGCACCACCCGTCAGATCGCTTTTACCTTTTCCATCACGTCATTCAAATCAATTTCGCCCGCGTTTTCGACTTTGCCGCAGATTTCCATCAGCAACTTGTCCTGCGCGTTGCCGCGTCGTTCGGCGACGGTGTATGGCAAATCTTCGCGGAACGTTACCAGAGAATACTTAGAAAAATAATCGGGAAAGGTTTGCTCGAGTTTGGTTTCGAGTTCGCGCTTTTTTTGAAAAGTCGCGTCGGCGACGGCATCGCGCATCTCGTAAAAATTTTCTTCCGCCATCTTCGCAATCGCGTCGGCGTTCGGTTTGCGCGACGCGCCGAATTCATCGAAAACCGTTTTCCAATCCGCGCCGTATTTGTCAATCATCTGATTCAAAACGCGGCAGTCTTCAAACGAAGCGTTCATTCCCTGCCCGTAAAACGGCACGACGGCGTGCGCGGCATCGCCCAAAAGCAGACTTTTCCCACCGGCGTTCCAGGGAAAACATTTGATCGTGCCGAGATTGCCGGTCGGATTGGCGAAAAAATCTTCGGTCAGAGTCGGCATCAGCGGAAGCGCGTCGGCGAAGTTGATTTGAAAGAATTCGAGCAAAGACTTGTCATCTTTTAACTGCGCGAAACTGTCCGCCCCGGTGTGCGCCAGAAAAAGCGTGCCGGTAAAACTGCCGTCCGAGTTCGGCAGGGCGATCATCATAAACGAACCCCGCGCCCAGATGTGGAGGGCGTTTCTCTCCATTCGGAACGCGCCGTTTGCGTCCGGCGGAATGTGCAGTTCTTTGTAGCCGTGTTCGAGCCACGTTTGCGAAAAATTAAAGCGCGAAACGCCGCCGCGCAGCATTTCATCACGAATTACCGAACCCGCACCGTCGGTCGCAATCACCGTATCGCCTTTAACGGCATCGCCTTTTTCAAACGTAACCTCGCCCGATGCGGCATCGAAATCAACGCATCGGTGATTAAAATAAAATTTCACGCCGTCGTATTTTTCAGCTTCGTTGACGAGCGCGATGTTCAGACCGAAACGCGAAACCGAGTTGATATATTCATCTTTGCGCCCCGAATACGGCAAAAATTTCGTCTGCCCGTCGGCGGCGTGAATCATTCGACCGTGCATCGGCACGGCTTCGGACAGCATATATTCGTCCAAGCCGATTTCCTTCAACGCCGCGATGCCGCGATTTGAAAGGGCGAGATTGATCGAACGTCCCGCCGACATTTCGGCACGCCGCAGATCGCCCCGCGACTCGTAAACTTCCGCCGCGATGCCGCGTTTCGCCAGGTAAATTGCCAGCAGTGAACCCGCCAAACCCGCGCCGACGATGATAACTTTTTGTTTCGACATATTATGTCTTTATCTTCTCAAATGATTGAAAATCAAGCAAAAAGGAATCAGCCGTCTGAAATTTAACTTTTCAAACGGCTGACTTTGCAACTGAAAATAAATTGCCCGATTACAGATTCCACGCGACCTGACTTTTAAGGCGGCGCATCGTCTTCTCTTTGCCGAGCGTTTCAAAAACGGCGAGCATCGAAGGTCCGACGGCTAATCCGGTTAACAACGCTCGCGCACCGTTCATAACCACGCCCATTTTCGAGTTTTTCTCTTCGGTAAATTCTTTGACGACGGCTTCGATAACGTCGTGCGTGAAATCTTCGACCGGCGCGAATCGGTCAGCGAGTTCCGGCAGCCACGTTTGCAAGTCGGGAAATTTCTTTAAGTTTTTAGCAACCGCGGCACGGTCGAAATCGAAATCTTCCGAGAAATAAGCGCGTCCCTGACCGGAGAAATCTTTGAGGGTAAAAAAGCGTTGGCGAATCAAGTCAACCGTGTTTTCAAACCACGTCCGGTCGTCGTCTTCATATTCTTCGCGCCAGAGTCTAGCCGATTTCAGTTCGGCTTTGACCAGCGGAATCAGATCGGCAACCGGCATCGTGCGGACGTATTCGGCGTTCATCCAAATCGCTTTGTCGTCCGTCCAATGACGCGGATCGTTGGCATCGAAATTGAAAACGGCGTTGTTTTTGTGAATGTGGTTGAGGGAAAACTTTTCGATCAGTTCGTCAAAAGTATAAATTTCCTGCTCTTCGCCCGCCGACCAGCCGAGCAAAACTAAAAAATTGCGAAACGCGGCGGCGAGAAAACCGGCATCGCGGTAAGTCGTCATCGAAACGACTTCGCCGTGTTTGCGTTTTGATAATTTGCCTTTGTTCGGAGCCAGAATCAGCGGCAGATGCGCGAAAATCGGTTTTTCTTCACCTAACGCTTCGTAAATCAAAATCTGTTTGTGCGTGTTCGTCAGATGATCCTGCCCGCGAATGACGTGCGTGATTTTCATCTCGATGTCGTCGCAGACGACGGCGAGATTATACAGCGGATGACCGTCGGAACGCAGCAAAACCAAGTCTTCCGTTTCACTGTAATCGCGTTCGTTAACTCCGTAAACGGCATCCTCAAAACTGGTTTTGCCGCTTTCGGCGACTTTCAGACGAATCGCAAAAGGTTCACCCTCGGCGGCTTTCTTTTCGCTCTCTTCTTTTGCTAAATCTCGGTATTCGTTGCCGCGCTGACTTTTATTTTCACGCGCTTTCTCCTGAATCTGCGTTTTGACATCGCCGCCGGAGCGGTCTTCTTTCGGCGTAAAATCACGATACGCTTTGCCTTCTTCGAGCAGTTTCAGGGCGGCGGCGCGATGGTTATCGGCGTTGTTCGATTGATAAATTATTTCTTCGTCGTGTCTGAGTTCGAGCCACTCCAAACCTTCGAGAATCGAGCGCGTGGATTCTTCGGTCGAACGCGCCAGATCGGTGTCTTCGATCCTAAGGAGAAATTTCCCGCCGGTGTGTTTGGCGAAAAGGTAATTAAAAAGCGCGGTTCGGGCTGAACCGATATGCAAATATCCGGTTGGGCTGGGGGCAAATCTAACTCGTGTCGTCATAGTTTTTATGGTTTTCGTAATAAATTCTGTAAATCGCTGATCTGCATCGTCAGTTTATCAATTTTCTCCAACATTTCCTTTCTGAAGTCTTCATCTTTCGCGTCGTCGGCTCCTTCGACGAAGAAAGTGCCGTTCGGATCAATAATGCATTTGTTAATGTCGTCCGCGCTCTCGAAATCTTTTTCGTGCGCGAGCGTGTCCAGATCGCTTTTCGTCAAAAGCTCCTGACGCA
>JAYVGL010000363.1:0-5054 GCA_043772175.1 Pyrinomonadaceae bacterium
GGCGCACGATAAACTCCGTTTGCATCGGCATTTATCTGGCGTTCGGTTCCGGTTTCGATATTTCTGATCGTGATCGAGGCATTTGGAATTGCCGCGCCGACCGAATCGGTAACGACACCTTCGATTTGCCCGTTTAAGGCTTGCGATTGGGCGTTTACCCGACCGAAACTTCCCGCTACTACCGAGCAGGTTAAAAGACACAACAGCCACATCCTGACCGAGCCTGATGCTTGATTCATAACTTTACTTCCTTTAATTTTTGAATTTTCTATTTTGAATTTTGAATTTTGAATTTTTGACAAGAATTTATAACGATTACCCTCAAATGAAAACATATAATTCGACAAACAGCAAGGACTTAGCGACGGCTTCAGGTGAAGATTCGGGTTTCCCGATGACGCGCGGGCAAGCAGTTGTAAACGGCTGTCACCAAAAGCGGCGAACTTTACCTGTAAGCTCGAATTTCACATAATAAAGTTCGTCAAATCCGATGGTTTTTTCTCTCGTCCGATAACCGGATTATAGCGAATTGTTCTGACTGATTCACATAATTCAGATCGGTTCGAATTGAGCTTTGTTTTGTATGAAAAATAAAATGATACTTGCCTGTGATTTGGGCGGAACGAATCTGCGGATGGCGGTCGTTGATGCCGAAGGAAAGATTCTGCGTCTTTTGAAGGTGGAAACGCCGAAGACGGAACGCGCCGCTGAAGTCGTGCGGGCGATTGTCGAAGCCGCCAACGACTGCCGCGCCGCCGTCCGGCATCTCGGCGAAGTGCGGGTTTTGGCGGCGGCGGTTCCGGCGACGATCAACGCCGCCGAAGGGATTATCTTAAAGTCGCCGAATATTCCCGCCCTCAATAAATTTCACTTCTCGACCGCCGTTTCAAACGAACTGAACTTGCCCGTCGTTCTGGAAAATGACGCGAACGCGGCGGCAATCGGCGAGCAGGCGTTCGGCGCGGCGAAGGGATTTCAAAACGCCGTCGTCGTAACACTGGGAACCGGTGTCGGCGGCGGGATCATTGTTAACGGCGGGATTCTGCGCGGCGTTGACGGAACTGCCGGGGAAATCGGTCATATCTGCGTTGTGCCGTTCGGTGCGCCGTGCGGCTGCGGCTCCGTCGGCTGCGTCGAACAATATGCGTCGGCGACGGCGATTGTGCGCCTCGCGCGCGAATTGATAAATCAGTATCCGAACTCGATTTTGCGGAATAAAATACGGCTGACTTCAACGGATGTCTATCAGGCGGGCATCGCGGGCGACGAACTCGCGCTGGAAGTTTTTCGGCAGATGGGTTTTTATCTCGGCGCGGCACTGGCGGATTTGGTGAATATTCTGAACCCGGAAGTCATCGTCATCGGCGGCGGCGCGAGTGCCGCCTGGGATTTGTTTATCGGACACGTCCGCGAGCAAATTCGCCGCCACGCTTTTCGAGAACCTGCCGAAACGGTTAAGATCGTCCGCGCTGCTCTGGGCGATGACGCTGCCGGAATTCTCGGCGCGAGCAAAACGGCTTTTGACTGGCTGACGGCGCGTTCGGAGAAACCGTAAATTTTACTTTCGTTTCCACTTTACGCCGTCTTTCGTGTCTTCGAGAACGATTCCCCTTTCGCCCAGCGAGCGGCGAATTTCATCGGCACGGGCGAAGTTTCGGTTTCGCCTGGCGGTGCAGCGTTCTTCGATTGACTTTTCGATTTCAGCCGGAAGCATTTCCGTCTCTGCCGCACCGAAGATGCCGAAAGCCGCATCGAATTTATCAATCGCCGCCAGAATCACGCTCCGGTCTGCGTTGTTCAAATTTTCGTGAGCGAGGGCGATGTTGACTTCGCGGACGAGATCGTGAAGTGCCGCCAAAGCAACCGAAGTATTCAGATTGTTGTCCATCGCCGCCTCGAAATCGTTCAAAAAAATCTGCGCTTTTCCCTGCAAATCGGAGTCGCTGTCATCAGCCAAATAATTTTCCCGCAGTCTCCGGCGAAAATCGTGCAGCCGCTCAATGGTGTTCTCCGCGCCTTTCAAGTTTTCAAACGTGAAGTTAAGCTGCTTGTCGAACGGCACGGAAAGCAATAAATAACGAATCGCCAAAGGCTTGAAACCGCGTCCGATGATGTCGTGCAAAGTGAATTCATTGCCGAGCGATTTCGACATTTTCTCGTTGTTGATTTTCAAAAATTCGCCGTGCAGCCAGTATTTGGCGAACGGTTTGCCGGTCGCGCCTTCGGATTGCGCGATTTCGTTTTCGTGATGCGGAAATTGCAGATCAATGCCGCCCGTGTGAATGTCGAACGATTCACCCAGATATTTCATCGCCATCGCCGAGCATTCGATGTGCCAGCCCGGTCGTCCGCGCCCGAAAGGTGCATCCCAACCCGCTGCTTCGTCTTCGCCGACCAATTTCCAGAGGGCGAAATCACGCGCGTCTTCCTTGTTGTATTTGTCCGTGTCAACGCGCTCGCTTGCGCCGACGAGATTGCCTTCAAACCTTATTTTCGAGAGTTTGCCGTATTCGGCAAACGACGAAATACGATAATAAATCGAACCGTCCGATTCGTAAGCGTGTCCGTTGTCAAGCAGCGTTTGGATAATCTCGATCATTTCCCCGATGTGTTCCGTTGCGCGCGGCGCAACTTCCGGGCGTTGGCAGTTCAATGAATTCATATCCTTCCAAAACGCCTCGATAAAAGGAATTACTAATGCGTCAATCGAGATGTTTTGCTTCGCCGATTCGTTGATGATGCGGTCGTCAACGTCCGTCAGGTTCATCACGTGAACTAAATTGTATCCCTTAAACTTCAGATAACGCCTGAGAATATCGCCGAAAACAAAGGTGCGAAAATTACCGATATGCGCGAAATTCCAGACCGTCGGACCGCAGGTATATATCCTGACCGTTTTGTCGTCGAGCGGCTGAAAATCTTCAATTTGATTCGTTAAAGTGTTATGAATTCTGAACATAATGAAGGGGTTGCTTGGATTGATACATTCAGCGTCCGGTTAAATGCTATTTTACGTTTGTAAGTTGTTACATTCATTGTTAATTACAGTCATTTTTCGATTTCAATTTGCACTTGACGGGGTTTTAGCTCGACCTTCTCCGTTTTAGGTGACAAAGTAGCGCGCGTCTGTCAGCATTTCCGGAAATGAACACGGTAATTTTTACCGTCTCCCATTTGTTTCCCGATTAATTAAACCACGTCTTCGCGCCCGATTGAAACATCAATGACCAACTGTGCCGTCGTCCGCTCGGCGACCTTTCAACAAACTTACATCGCACTAAGCGTCTCTGCCGAAGAACAGTTTCGCCTTTTTTTAGAATAGACCTCTTGCGAAATAAAAAAGATATTTGAAAACTTTTGATAAAGATGGCATAGATATTTCGTAGGAGCAAATCTCATAAAATATGAAAAAGCCGAGAATTTGAAAGATAAAGATTTCAAGCGATTATGTGGAGTCAATAAAGAAACATTCCAGGCGATGTGTGAAGTTGGGAAGGAAGTTTTGAGCCGGGAAACGAGAGGCAGAAATTCCGATTTAGCGGTGGAAGACCAGTTATTGCTGGCACGCGCGTTATTGGCGGGAATATCGAACGATGTTTCATCTTGGGCAGGATTACGGACTGCACGAATCAAATGCTTCGCGCAACATTGAGAAAATCGAAGACATTTTAATTAAGAGCGGGAAGTTTTCTCTGCCGAGCAAAAGACGATTGTTGGAAGAAAATGAGTTGAATTGCACAATCGTTGATGTCACGGAAATGATGATTGAACGACCGAAAAAAAACAAAGAAGACATCGTTCGGGAAAAAAGAAAAAACACAGTTTGAAATGTCAGTTGATAATCTGTGAAGAGAGCGAAGAAGTGATTGCGACATTTTTTGGAAAAGGACGCGTTCACGACAAGAAGTTGTATGAGAAAAGCGGCGTAAGATTGCTGAGAAGTATCCAATCAAAGGCGGACGGCGGTTATCAAGGATTGCAGAAAGAATGAAATAAAGTGTTGACACCAAAGAAGAGGAGCAAATTACACAAACTGCCAAAAGAGGAAAAACAGGCGAATCGTGAGTTAGCAAGAAAAAGAGTCAAATTTGAAAATGTCATCAGAAGATTGAAGATATTTCGTGTCTTAGGAGAGCGAAATCGAAGACGAAGGAGACGACTCGGACTCAGACTCAATCTAACTTCAGGCATTTACAACTTTCAAAGAAAATCTATCAAAATTTAATTTCGCAAGAGGTCTAATCTTTTTTAAGTTTATTTAAGTTTAGTTTGTTTTTGCTTGTTTTGTTTGAGAGTGCTTTTCGCCTGGTTTTCTGTTTTATGATTTCCCCTAAACGGGAGAAGATCTTCCTGTCTTTGACTTTGCAACATTACAATGCGATGCCATTATACCGTTATACAAATATAGTTTTGTAGTGGTTTTGCTTTACAGTGGTATGATGTTCTACAAAACGGCTCCCGCAACGTGCCGGAGTCAAAAGGAAGGTCTCCGCACCGCCCCGCAAATGGCTGGCAAAACAGGTTAAGAAGCAGCCGGACGCGACACTGCTCGAACTGCAAACCGGTTTGCCGGAGACAAAAAAACTACGGGTTTCTCCGGCAACCGTCAGCGGTGAACCGGCAGCGTTGGGCTTGCCGCGCAAAAAAAGTCATTCGCCGCTAGGGAACGCAGCGGGCGAAAACGCGGTTGGTTTTGGCGGCGAATGAAAAAGTTCTCTCACGAGCGGCTCAAGTTTATTGACGAATCAGGAGTGACGACTGTGTTGACCCGCTTGTTCGGACGCGCCGCACCAGGAAAACGGGTTCGAGAGTCGGTGCCGAAGAATTACGGTCAATCAACCTCGGTGGTCGGTTTAAGGTCGGTGTCGGGAGTCGAGACGACGATGCCGGTCGAAGGAGCCGTTGACACGCTCTGCTTCGATGCCTTTGGCGAGAACTTTGAAGTGGTTTAGTTAAACAGGACACAAAACTCTCTGTAAAATGAGAGTGTGCGAAAATACGATAACGAGTTCAAGCAAAATGCCGTCGGAAAGATTCCTGACGGTCAATCGGTC
>JAYVGL010000364.1:0-2782 GCA_043772175.1 Pyrinomonadaceae bacterium
AGCGGTCGAAATCGCGGTTGACGTAATGCGAAAACTGCCGCGCCAGCCGCCGAACAAAAGCGACTTTATCAATCTGGAAAGTTGGATTGACGGATTGAACCGGGCGGCGAACGTCGGCTTTGAACCGGAGAAAGTTTGTCAGGCGCAGAAGTTTTTCGGTGAACTTTGCAAACCATTTGAAAACAAAATTTTACTGCACGGCGACATTCATTTCGACAATATTTTATCGGCAAAACGCGAACCTTTTCTGCTAATTGACCCCAAAGGAATCGTCGGCGAAATCGGCTATGAAATTGCGGTTTTTCTCAATGATTTAGCCGGTTGGACTTCGCATCTGGTCAATCAAAAAGAAGTTCTGAACTCAGCGATTGAAAGTTTTTCGCGGGCGTTTTCGGTCGGCGCGGAAGATTTGCGAAAATGGTCATACTCGTTCGCGGTTTTGTCGGCGTGGTGGATGTTGGAAGATTTCGGAGTAAATCGCAAAGAAGACGTTTTACGGGCGGAAATCTGGGAAGTATAATCAAAAAATATGGAAAATGCACAATTCGGAATGGTCGGACTCGGAACGATGGGCAGAAATTTTCTACTGAACGTCGCAGAACACGGTTTCACCTGCGTCGGTTACGATTTAGACGCGGAAAAACGCAATCTGCTGCACGAAGAAAGCGCGGGAACGTCGGTTGATTCGGCGGGAAGCGTCGCGGAATTCGTCGGGAAATTAGCCAAACCGCGCAATATTATGCTGCTCGTGCCGGCGGGCAAAATCGTTGATGCGGTGATTAACGATTTGCTGCCGCATCTGGAAAAAGACGATCTAATTATTGACGGCGGCAACTCGCATTTCACCGACACGGAAACGCGGGAAAAATTTTTAACCGAAAAAGGCATCGAATTTATGGGCATCGGCGTTTCCGGCGGCGAAGCAGGTGCGCGGCACGGCGCGAGCATTATGCCCGGCGGACGGCGCGAATTTTATGATAGAATCGAGCCGATTCTGCAAGCCGTTTCCGCGAAAGTGAACGGCGAGCCGTGCGTCGCGTATATGGGGAATTCGAGCGCGGGGCATTTCGTTAAAATGGTTCACAACGGCATCGAATACGGCTTGATGCAGATTTTAGCGGAGACTTACGATTTTATGTTTCGCGTTTTGAAGATGAATTACGCGGAGATGTCCGACACGTTTGAAAAGTGGAACGACACTGAACTGAATTCGTTTCTCGTCGAAATTACGGCGGAAGTTTTGCGAAAGCTCGACGACGAAACGGGCAAACCGCTGGTCGAAATGATTCTGGACAAAGCCGCGCAGAAGGGAACGGGCAAATGGACTTCGCAGGCGGCGATGGATTTCGGTGTGCCGATTCCGACGATTGATTCCGCCGTTTCGATGCGCCAGATTTCCGCGCAGAAAGAAGTGCGCGTTCTCGTCGCCGAAAAATACGGCTCCAAAATGCCGTTTGTGAACGCCGAATTGCCTGCTGACGGCGAAAGTGTCGCCAGCGTTCACGCTTCGGAACAAAAAGCGCAACGCGCCGCATCGGAAGTCGAAACCGTCGCCAGCGAACAACACAAAGCCAACATCGGCGAAGTTTCCGCCAATAAAGTTGAAAATCCGGTGGATGAACAGCGCAACACCGACATCCGCGAATCGAATGATTATCCGCGTTTGATCGAAGAACTGAAAAACGCGCTGCTCAGTTCGTTCATCATCACCTACGCTCAGGGAATGTCTTTGCTGCAAATCGTTTCGACCGAGAAAAATTACGGCTTAAATCTGTCCGACATCGCCAAAATCTGGCGCGGCGGCTGTATCATTCGCTCCGCGCTTCTGGAAGAAATGCGTCAGGCATTCGACAATAATCCGAATCTGCCGAACTTGATGCTCGACGATAAATTCGCCGAAATACTCAACAAAAACCGCGACGATTGGCGCAATGTGAACGAAAAACTGATGGACAGCCGCATTCCGTCACTCTGTCTTTCGTCGGCACTGGCATACTTTGACGCGTTCCGCTCGGAACGTCTGCCCGCCAATTTAATTCAGGCGCAGCGCGACTTTTTCGGGGCGCATACTTATCAGCGAATTGATAAGGAAGGCTCGTTCCATATGGCGGAGTGGGATAAATAATACCAATTCAAATTCAAAAGTGCGTATTTTTTGCAGAAGCCCGCATGGAGTAAAGGCGCAAACGCTTAACGCCCCTACTCCGTGCGGGCTTCTGCAAAACGCACACTCAAATCTGAATTAGTATAAATTATAAATTATGCCTTTACCCATTGCTCACGGATTATTAGGCGCGAGTGTCGTCGCCGCTGTTTTGCCCGCGCCGGTTTCGGTTCGATATGCCAAACCGCTTTTGTTCGGCGCGGTTTTGGCAAATACGCCGGACTTCGATTTTGCGTTGGTTTTTCTTTTGAACTCCGACAAATGGCATCGCGGTTTTACGCATTCGATAATGTTTGCGGTGTTAATTGCGATGATGTTTATCGCTTATCGCGGCAGGCGAAAGTTTAGAGAAGCATTGGCTTACGGGTTGGCTTTCGCTTCGCATTTCGTGCTTGATTTCGTAACAACTAAAGAAGGCGGCGGGCTGGAATTATTTTTCCCGTTTTCCGACGGAAGATTTGGGTTGCGATGGTTCGGGTTGTCGGAAATGCCGTCAAAAGTGTCGGTGTTTGAGATTTTGCAAAATTTAACGATAGAGTTCGCGCTTTTTGCATCCTTGCTGATATTCATTTTGGGACTAAGAAAGATGATGTTGAGACTTATCGTTAAAAAATAAAG
>JAYVGL010000365.1:0-14374 GCA_043772175.1 Pyrinomonadaceae bacterium
GATGTTGTCGGTCTTTAATTTCAACTCCGCCATTTCTTTGGTCACGGCTTCGAGTTCGACGGCGACCTGTTTTTGTTCATCGAGCTGCCGCTGCGCTTCCGTCTTCGCCATTTGGGTGCTGATGACATCCCAGGCGACGACCGTAACCAACAAAAACGCTACTGCCAAAGTCAGCACCAGAAACTGCGATGTCGGGCTGGCGATTTTGCGTTCGACCGCCATCGCTGCTCCGGCGTGTCTCTCCGTTACCGAGTCTAAAAGATTTATCTTAATCATCTTAGTTCCACTCCTCTCACTGCCAAACCGACGGCGACCGCCATTTCGGGCATAATTTCACTTAAATAATCCGGGTCGAATTTGCGCGTATCAACTTTGATACTCTTGAACGGATCGAGAATTTCGACCGGCAGTTCCAGACGTTTTGATAGTTCGCCCGCGAGTCCGGCGAGTTTCGAGCCGCCGCCGGAGATTAGAATTTTCTGGACGACGACTTCGTTTTCTTCGGTCGTCGCACGATAAAAATCGAATGTTTTCTGAATTTCCATCGCCACGATTTCCGTTACGTCATTGATGAGCGGTTCGATGGATTTTTCTTCGACGTTTGGCGAAGCGTCGCGCACGCCGCGTTTGACGGCTTCGGCTTCCTGAAAACTGATGCCCAAACTGCGCTGCAAAACGTCGGTGAACTGACTGCCGCCGACCGTGATGTCGCGGGTAAATAACGAACGGTTGCCCTGCACGATATTGACGTTCATCGTCGCCGCGCCGATATTAAGGAGAGCAACCACCTGCGAATCGTTCGGCTGATAATTGACTTCGTAGCAGTTTTGCAGCGCGAAAGTGTCAACGTCAATCACGACCGGCGTTTTTCCGGCAAGCTGAATCGCCTGTTTAATATTGTCAATGCGCTCGCGTTTGCAAGCCGCAATCAAAACCGAAGTCGCCTCGGCAGTTTCCGAGGTAACCTGATAATCGAGGCTGACATCCGCCAAATCGAACGGAATATGCTCTTCGGCGTGCCAGTCAATTGATTCTTCGAGTTCTTCCTGACTCATCGGCGGCAGCACGATATTTTTGATAATTACTGAATGTCCGCTCACGCCGGTAACGACGTGGGTGGCGTTCATCTGATGGTTGGCGCAGATGTTTTTAATCACCTCGGAGACGACGTTCAATTCCATAATCTGCCCGTCAACGATGGTGTCGTCGGGCAAATTCTCAAATCCCAAACCGACGAGGCTCAGGCTGTTCATTTTGCCGTCGAGTTCGACCATTTTGATCGAACTCGAACCGACATCTAAACCGGCAACACTTTTCTTCTTACCGAATAGCATTTTTTCTCTACTCCTTAATAGGCTTCTCTCGTTAAACTAAAATTTATTTCTTCTCGGCTGCGGCGTGAAAGTTTTCATCTCTCAAACGAATCGTCAACCCGGCGAATAGCGGTTTGGTGTGCCACCTTTTTTCGTCTTTCAGCATTGTTGGCGTAATACTTCAGGACATCTCGAATTGATTGGAGTGCCGTGGTTCCCGATTCGTTTTGTTTCGTTATTTGAAGGCAATTCTAATTTTTGAATTGATTTTTATGAAAACTTCTCGCTTTTGGTGGCGATAGGAGCGACACTTGCCGTGTCATCACTTAACAAAATTACATCAGGTAAAAATAATTGTCAACAACTTTTTTAATTGTTTAACGCAATTTGATGTATTTTTTTCAAACTGACCGAATCGTCCGGTCAGTTTGAATGTTTATTGATTGTCCGCGTTCAGAATATCTTTGATAAGAATTGAAGTTTCAAGCGGTTTTTCCAACGGAAAAAGATGCGAGCCTTTGACTTGATAAAAATCAATAGCAAAGTTTTTCTTCATAAAAGAGAGCCGTGCGAGTTCGGCTTCGCGCGAATGTGTGCCGCCGATATACGAGGTCGGGACTTTCAATTTGTTTTTCAGTTTCGGAAGTCGGTGCGGCAGCGTTTGATAAATTTTCGCTTCGATTGACGGTTTGAAGAATAATTCCAAACCTTTTTCGCTTTCAACCGTCGCGTACGCCGCGTAGTCGCGCAACACGTCTTCGTCGAAAGCGTCGAATTTCGGTTTGGATTTAAAGTGTTGATAGACTTCTTCTTTTGATTTCCACGAATTGCGGCGATAACGGGTGATCTGCGACGGCGTGAATCTGTCCATCAGATTCAGAGTTTTCATAATCCACAAACCGCCGCTGCTCAGACGACTGATAATCGGCGCGTCGAGCAGAATAATTCGTTCGTAAAGTTCAGGATTTTCCGCCGCGACGAGCAGATGCAGAACGCCGCCGAGCGAATGACCGATACCGACAATTTTTCGCGTGTAGCTTTTTTCAATCTCTCCGCGCAGTTCGTCGCGCAGACGTTCCCAACCGTCGGTAACGGGAAATTTCGGGTTATGCGCGTGGCGCGGAAGGTAATTGATCTCAAAATCAGGTTCGAGAAACGAGAATAGTTTATCGTAGGTTTTAGCCGGAAAACCGTTGGCGTGAGCAAAATGAATGATTGGGTTCGACATCAAAATTTATTAAGCATTTCCCAAAAACCAACGTCAACCCACCTGCCCAATTTATAGCCGACTTCCCTGAAATGCGCGACTTTTTCGTAGCCCAATTTTTCGTGAAATCTGACGCTCGCCTCGTTCGGCAGGGAAATTCCCGCCATCAGCGCGTGAACGTCGGTTTCTTTTAATTCTTCGAGAAACACTTTATAAAGTTCCGACCCGATTCCCTGCTGCTTCGCCTGATTTCTGACGTAAATCGAAGCCTCGACCGAATGTTTATAGGCTTGCCGCAATTTGAACTGCGTCGCATAAACGTAACCTTGAATTTCGCCTTCGAGTTCCGCGATCAAAAACGGATAATCCGCACTCGTTTCCTCGATGCGTTCCTGCATCTCGTCCGCGCTCAACGAGGCGGTTTCAAAGGTATGATGAGTTTTCAAAATATAATAATTATAAATCTCGGCGATTTGCGCGGCATCGGCTGGTTCGACTTTTCTGATGTTCATTTTTTTAGTCTGTCGTCGAAAGATTGAATGATTGACGAACGGTTTTTCTGATCAAACGGCAATTTTTCACGGCTGCCTTTGAATCGGATTTTGCCGCTGTCATTCTCGGATAGCGAAACTCGACCGCGAAACTCGTTAAAATAATGGCTTCATTTCTCAACGAAATCCAACTCGGCTCGATTGGCGACAAATCATTAATCAGTCATTCAAGATCGTAAGTTTTTGGAAATGAAATTCCCACATCAAAAAGCCGCGCTTTAAAGTATTTTTCAGCGCATTGCTGCGCGTGAAAACAGACGGCATCGTAATTCGGACTTTTTCGCGCCCGAAACTCGCGCATCATCGTCGCCCAATCGCCTTCTGCTTTGTCAATCTATTCCTGCGTTTTCGGATTCATATAAATTTTTGCCGCGCTCGATAATATCCTTGATAAAAAAATCGCCCATCTCAATTCTTTCTTTGATTTGCGCCGGAGTTCTGGCTAACAAATCGAGCGGCATTTTCGGGTAAATCAGTTGCCGAATTTTGATCGCCTGCTCAACGCTTTGACATTCAAACGGCATCACGACCAGCAAATCAACATCCGAATCCGCACTCGGTTTGCCGTAGGCGTGCGAGCCGAAAAGAATCACCTTTTGCGGATTGAATTTTTTGGCAGTCTGCTGACATAAATCTTTGATTTTAGCGTTAATTTTCATTTCTTGTCTGCTAATTTGAAAGATAATTTTACATCTTCCGACTTGAAAAACTTAATTAAACAGGCAGCACAGTAACCCATAAACATCCATTGAAAAGTAATGCAACATACCAAAATTACAATGCCTAAACTCTCTGACAATAAGTTTCTTTCAAGTAACGACAAAATCGGGTGAATAGCAAATTCGACGAGAAAAAAGGAAGGTATATTCAGATAAAATAACCATTTAAAAATCACTGGTTCAGGAAGATCAAATGTATATGACTTGCTGAGAAATTGAGTATTTTCAAACGCTAAAGAAAAAGCAACCACAATCCAATGCACAACTGCAACAGCGATTGCTATGGGATCTACATAAATATTTCGCAAGATTTTCACTTTTCTAATTTTCTCACAAAACCTTAATTCCTACTATGATTTTCTCAACTCCATTTTCGCCACCGATTCAAGATGCACTTCGTCGGGACCATCCGCCAAACGCAGCGAACGCGCATAAATCCAAAAGCTCGCCAGCGGATAATCCTGACAAACGCCGCCGCCGCCGTGCGTTTGGATGGCGCGGTCAATAATTTTCAGAGCCATCTGCGGCACGACGGCTTTAATCATCGCAATTTCTTTTCGGGCTTGTTTGTTGCCGACTTCATCCATCAGCCACGCGGTTTTCAGAACCAGCAGACGCGCCTGTTCGATTTCCATTCTCGACTCGGCGATCCATTGTTTTATCACGCCCTGTTCGCTCAGTTTTTTGCCGAAAGTCTCGCGTTCTTGAGCGCGTTTCGTCATCATTTTAAGGGCGCGTTCGGCGACTCCGATCATTCGCATACAATGGTGAACTCTGCCCGGACCTAATCTTCCCTGCGCGATTTCAAAACCGCGACCTTCGCCCAACAATAAATTTGCCGCCGAAACGCGCACGTTTTCAAATGCAATTTCCGCGTGTCCGTTCGGCGCGTCGTCGTAGCCGAAAACGCTTAAAACGCGCTCGATTTTCACACCGTCCGCGTCCATCGGAACTAAAATCATAGATTGCTGACGATGTTTTTCGGCGTTTTCGTCGGTTTTTCCCATAAAAATCGCCAGCTTACATCGTGCATCGCCGCCGCCGGTTGACCACCATTTACGACCGTTAATCAAATAAAAATCGCCGTCTTTGACGATTGAACTTTTGATATTGGTTGCGTCGCTTGAGGCGACATCCGGCTCGGTCATCGCAAAACACGAACGAATTTCGCCGTTCAAAAGCGGCTTTAACCATTCGTCTTTTTGCGCCTCGCTGCCGTATTTCTCCAAAACTTCCATATTGCCCGTGTCCGGCGCAGAACAATTGAAAACTTCTGACGACCAGACGACTCCGCCCATCATTTCGGCGAGCGGCGCGTATTCGAGATTCGTCAAACCCGACGGTTCCGGCAAAAATAAGTTCCACAAATCCGCCGCTTTCGCCTGCGCCTTCAAATCTTCCATCATCTGCAAAGGCTGCCAGCGATTACCGGAATTTATCTGTTCCTCGAACGCTTTTTCGTTCGGGTAAATGTGCGCGTCCATAAACGCCTGTAATTTTTGTTGCAACTCGCGTGTTTTCGTTGAATAATCGAAGTTCATATAATTGGGGTTTGAAACCACAGATTAACACAAATTTTCGATGGTTTTCCATTTCAGCAAAACATATTTCGCGCTCGCTCTGTTGCTCTTCGCTGCCGAATTCGGCATTGCGCTGTTCTTTACCGACAAACTCATTCGCCCGTTCGTCGGCGACGTTTTAGTCGTCGGGTTAATTTACTGTTTTTTGCGGGTATTCTTACACGCCGATTACTGGAAAATTGCGCTCGGAGTTTTGGTTTTAGCTTTTTTAATTGAGATTTTGCAGTATTTCGATTACGTCAAACTGCTTGGTCTGGAAAACAGCCGGGTGCTTTCCGTCGCGCTCGGCAGGACTTTTGAATGGCTGGATTTTGCCGCTTATTTTGCCGGATTCGCGCTGATAATCATCGCCGAAAAGTTTTATCGGCAATATCACCGCATTGAGAATCGGAATTGAAGTTTTTCTTACTGCGGCTGAAAAGTTTTCGAATGTTATTGCCGCTAAAATCGCGCCGGATTTACACGATGCCGCGCACTTGAACTTCGTTTTGGAGAAAACTCCGGCTCAGACCGCTTCCGCGCCGCTTGCCAAGTGCGAATTGATCTGGTCGGTGTCCCAAACGCCGAGTTCGGCGGCGTGTTCGAGCATTCCCAGAGTTATTGTCTTGGCTCCGCCGTCTCTGGAAAAAAGTCCGCCGACCATTCCGATCAAATCGAAACCTTCCGGCGGAAAATAATCATCGAACTCAAAGTCGCCGCCTTCCACCGCGAATTCTTTGGAGAAATTACCCATAAATTCGTCGGCATCGTCGCCGATTAAACTCAAGTCTTCGACCAGGCGCGTTTCTCTGGAAAGCACCGCATTGGTCATCGGGGCAATTTCATTTTCGGTGAATTCTACTAAATGATTCCAAATTTCTTTGCTCATAACTCATTCCTAAAAAATTCTGTCTTCGGGTTTTACAATTGAATTGTAAGTCCTGAAAGTGTTAATGATAATGTTCGTAACGTCGTAAGCGATAATCAGCCAGCCGACGACGGGAACCGCCCGCCCGACAAAAGCCCCGACGTTTTTCGTCAGAATAACACGGAAAAAAGCCTTTCCCTGATTATTGATGCCCGCCGTGATAGTCGGCAGAATTTTGCGTTTCAGCTCGATGTTCAGATACTTTCGCGCTGCCACCGAAGCCGGCGAAGTTCCCCGAATCGAGCCGCCGAACTTGCCGCGCGTGTGAATTATCGGCTGCCCGACGACGATGGCAACCAACGCGCCGATGTCGTGAACACCGAGTTGTTTGCCGGCTTCGTTCGCCGCCACCCAAAAGAACAGTAGCACCGGGTCTAAATCATCTATCCCTTCGTATGAATAACGATTATTCGACATTTTTTCTCCCTGTATAACTTCAAAAGTCAGCGTTTAATCTTTCCGAAACCGTCTGAAAATTTAATCGGTCGTTCACTTCACATCTGAAAGCACTGCTAACTGAACGAAGTCAACAAAGTTCAATAAAAATTCTGAAAAAGATTCTGGGTCGGGACGGTCGCAGGTCGGAGTTTTTGCCGAAAAAATTGTTTTTCACACTCGCTGCGCCCAAATTCTTTTACCGTCGAATGAAAATCAGCAGGGTTCTCCGAACCTCCGGCATTTGTCATAAAGACCGGCGGCGACATAAAATTGACCAATCTTTTTCTGCGGATATTTTTTATGAGCGACACTAAACCGATTAGAGCGGGCGAAGAATTGAACGCCGAAAATCTGCAAGCATTTTTACGCGAAAATCTGAACATTACGAAGGGCGAAATTGTCATCGAACAATTTCCGGCGGGTAGTTCAAATTTAACTTATTCGATAGAAATCGGCGCGGACGAATACGTTCTGCGTCGCCCGCCACACGGCAACACGGTCAAATCGGCGCACGATATGAAACGCGAATTCGATGTTTTGTCGAAACTGTCGAAAGTTTATCAGCCTGCGCCGGAACCGCTTATTTACTGCGCCGATGAAAGCGTCATCGGCTCGGAATTTTATTTGATGGAACGCCGCGCAGGTTTGATAATTCGCGGAAAATCGCCGGGAATTTTAGAAGATTCGCCTGAGCTGCAAAAAAAAGTCTGCGAATCTTTTATCGAAAATTTAGTCCGTCTGCACACGCTCGATTATCGTAAAATTGGTTTGGAAAATCTCGGCAAACCCGAAGGCTACGCGCAGAGACAAGTTGAAGGCTGGACGAAACGCTATTTCAGCGCGAAAACCGACGACCACGCCGAACTCGAAAGTGCAGTCGAATGGCTGAACAATCACATTCCCACGTCAAACGGCGCAACGCTCGTGCATAACGATTACAAGTTTGACAACGTGATGCTCAACCCGGAAAATCTCACGGAAATCGTCGCCGTTCTCGATTGGGAAATGACGACCGTCGGCGAACCGCTGATGGATTTGGGAACGACGCTCGGTTACTGGATGGCGAAGGAAGTCGGGGACGAACTGCTTTCGATGCCGTTTAATCCGCGTATTTTAATGGAAAACATCTCGCGGGCGGAATTAGTCGCCATCTACGCTGAAAAATCAGGGCGCGACATTTCCGAAATGCTCTTTTATTACGTTTTCGGCACGTTCAAAATCGCCGTCATCGCCCAACAAATTTACGCCCGATTTGTCAAAGGCTTGACACGCGACAAACGCTTTGCAGCTTTCAATGATTTCGTCAACGCGCTCGGCAAAATTGCTCTGCAAGCAATCGAAACAGAGAAACTTTAGAACCGATTATTTGTCCACAAATAAACACAGATAAGCAAAAGTTTCGCGGCATTTTGCTCTTCCGTTCAGAGTCCACGCTTCAGCGTGTTTCCGCCGCGCTTCGCTGGCGGAGGAACAAACTAAAGTTTGGACTCTGAACTTTAAGCAAAATCTCTGATTACTTTTGCTCACCTGTTTAAATTCAGAGAGCCGTGCGCGGTTTTCTCGGTCAGCCGATGCAGTTGAAAATAAATTTTTATGTCGTGATTCGATTCTCGCCGCGCCGCTCGCCATCGAAATCGCGCGCTATCTCGACTTGGCAAAAAGTCGCCGTGAAAAAGGCGTTCAAGAGCAGTTAAGCACTTTCTTCAAGTTGCTGATGTTGCGCGAAAAAGACGCAAAACCCGAAAACGCTCTGCATAAACAACAAGAACTGCTTTTAAAGTGGCTGCAAAATTAATTCTCCCCGACGATTGCACGAAGTTATTATTCTTTTTCTTCGTGTTTTCATTGAAGGTCTGCCGAGTTTATCTACAAACGCTCAACCCGCGCGACAAAACATCCGGCTTCAGCGTTGCGAATATTGATGTAATTGACTTTGGACAAAGCGAAAATTGCCGCGATTTGATTCTCAATGTTTTCTTTGTTCATCGCTTCTCTTTTCACAAGTTGGCTATCTTGCGCGTAGCCTTCAAAAAGTAGAGGTAAATCGAGCAAATCGGGTGGAAATTCATCGGCGGCAAAAGATTTACATTCGTTTTTGTGAATGTAAATCGGACTTGGAAACGGCAGGTTCGATAAATTTTCAAAGGCGTTGTAAGTGAACAAAATTCTCTCTTCCACACCTTTGACAAATGTTTTCAAACACTGCCGACACGGACCATAACCTTTGGCAGCATCGGCGAAAGCCGGATGTCCATACTGCGGCGATTTCATATTTTCGCGCACACTTCGAGCCGTTTCCGACGAAATCGGAACGATACGATAATTCATAATTTTCTCCTTAATTATTGTTTTTCTTTTTCTAAAATTTGTTTTTTGCGCTCAACGCCCCAGCGATAACCGCTCAATTCGCCGTTCGTTCGGACGACGCGATGACACGGAATAACGAGCGCGACGCGGTTTGACGCGCAAGCGGCGGCGACGGCGCGGACGGCGTTTTTATTGCCGAGTTTTTCCGCAACAGATTGATATGAAACGGTTTCGCCGTAAGGAATTTTTCGCAAAACGTCCCAGACGCGCATTTGAAAAGCCGTCGCCTGTAAATCGAGCGGCAAATCGAGCGTTTTGTTCGTGCCTTTCAGATTCGCCGTAATCGCTTCGACGTATTCCTTCAAATTCGTTTCGTCACGACGGATTTCCGCGTTTCGATATTCTTTCTGCAAATTTTCAGACAAAGTTTCGTCGTCGTCACCGAAAGTTACCGAGCAAACGCCTTTCTCGGTTCGCGCCACCAGCATTTTACCTAAATCACTATTGGTAATCGTAAAATTTATTCGCATATTTTTGCCGCCGCTCGCGTAATTTTTCGGTGTCATTCCCATCTTTTCGGAAACATTTTCGTAAAGCCGACTGCTCGAACTAAAACCGGCTTCATAAATCGCGTCGGCTACGTCATTCCCGTTTCTCAGCTCGCTTTTAAATTTTTCGAGCCGTTTTGCTTCGGCGTATTTTTTCGGTGAAACGCCGATAATTTCCTTGAAAATCTTTTGCAGATGCGCCGGGCTTAAACCCAAATTCGCGCTCAGATTTCCCAGCGTAATTTGTTCCTCGTTTTCGAGAAGTTCGCAGGCGCGAAGAACTGTTTCGGTTTGCGGATTAGATTTTTCATTTTTCGGCTGACAGCGCAGGCAAGCCCGAAAGCCTTTCGCTTCGGCGATTTCAAAAGAAGTGTAAAACCGCACGTTTTCACGTTTCGGAAGTTTTGACGAACACGAAGGTTTGCAGTAAATTTTCGTCGAACTGACCGCATAGACAAACGCGCCGTTAAATCTCGCGTCATTGTTTTGAACCGCTTGCCAGAAAAGTTTCGTTTCCATATTTAAGATTTTATTGAACGCTCGAAATTAAATCTATCCGAAAGTTGCGGTCGAATTTTTAAATTATCTTTATCGCCCGACTTCTTGCCGATTTCTCAAAGCCGAATGGTTAATTTTTCGCTCCTTTGGTAAATTAAATCTATGCTGAATTCATTAACTTATTCATTGCCCGAAAACCTGGAAAACGCCGTGCAGACCGAATTTTCCAATTGGAAACAAGCCGATAAAATTAACCGCGTCCGGCAAAAAGACGCGAGCGTTTGGACGAACAATGACGAAGCAAAATGGCTCGGCTGGCTCGATTCGGTCGCCGCTGAATTGGGAAAAATCGCCGATTACAAAAATTTTGCCGAAGATGCAAAACAGTTTGAATCAATTGTTCTGCTCGGAATGGGCGGCTCGTCTTTGTGTCCCGAAGTTTTGGCGGAAACCTTCGGCAAAAAGCAGTTTCACATTTTAGATTCGACTGTTCCAGCGCAAATAATCGCGCTTGAAAGCCAGATTAATTTGGCGAAAACGCTTTTCATCGTCGCCTCAAAATCGGGCGCGACGCTTGAGCCGAACACGTTCAAGCAATATTTTTTCGAGCGCGTTTCCGAAGTTGTCGGACGCGAAAACGCCGGAAAACAATTTGTCGCCGTTACCGACCCGAATTCAAAAATGCAGCAAGTCGCCGAAGCCAACAATTTTCGCAAAATTTTCTTCGGCAACCCGGAGATCGGCGGACGATTTTCCGCGCTTTCGCCTTTCGGAATGGCGGCGGGCGCGGCGATGGGATTGGACGTTGAAGAATTTTTGAAAAACGCGGCTGAAATGGTTGCGGCGTGTAAAAACGATTTTCCAAATGAAAATCCGGGCGCGATTTTGGGAACGATTCTCGGCGTTTGTCATCGAAACGGACTGGATAAATTAACGATTTTCACGTCGCCCGAATTGCACGATGTCGGCGCGTGGCTCGAACAACTGATCGCCGAATCAACCGGCAAAAACGACGTTTCGATAATTCCGGTTGACCGCGAACCGATTCAAAATGCCGAATTCTACGGCAGCGACCGCGTTTTCGTTCACTTGAAATTAAAAGATTCGGTTGATGAAATCGAAGCTGATTTAGCCGAACTCGCGCAGGGCGGACATCCGGTTTTACGAATTGAACTCGCCGGTAAAATGAATCTCGGACAGGAATTTTTCCGCTGGGAATTTGCGACGGCAGTCGCGGGCGCGATTATGAACATCAATCCGTTCAATCAGCCCGATGTCGAATCGGCGAAAATTGAAGCGAAAAAATTGACCGAAAAATACGAGCAAACCGGCGAACTGCCCGGCGAGCAACCGTTTTACGAAGCCGACGGCATCAAACTTTTCACGAGCGTCGAATATGCCGACGAGTTAAGCGGCGCAGTCGAAGAAAAATCAATCGCCGCTTTGCTCGAAGCGCATCTTTTGAATTTGCGGGAAAACGATTATTTCGCGCTGCTTGCCTACGTCGAAATGAATGCCGAAACCAAAGCCATCTTACAGGCAATCCGCGAAAAAGTTTTGGAAAACGAACACGTCGCCACCTGTCTCGGTTTCGGACCGCGCTTTCTGCACTCGACCGGACAGGGCTACAAAGGCGGCGCGAACAACGGCGTGTTCCTGCAAATCACGTCGGACGACGCGGAAGATTTACCGGTTCCCGATCAGAAATATACATTCGGAATCGTCAAAGCGGCACAGGCGCGCGGCGATTTTCAGGTTTTGCTCGATAGAGAAAGACGAGCGTTGCGGGTGCATTTGGAATCGGACGTGGAAGCCGGACTGGAAAAACTTTATTCGTTGATCCAGCGGTAAATTCGCAAAAAAGGGCGTTGAGATTTCGTGAAATCTCAACGCCCTTTTTAAGTTGTCGGCAAAATTACTTCGCGTCGTTTTCGTCTTTCCCGTCGTCGTGAATCAGATTGCCGCTTTCGTCAATCGCATCTTTATCAACGTGTTCCTGCGGCGTTTTCCTTCCCGGCTGCGGCGCGTGTTCGGGATGTTCGCCGATAATTTCAAGTTTTTCACCTTTGTGTTCGTCCAACACTTTTTTATCGTGTGCAATATCTCTTTCGTCTGGCATTATTGAATTTTCTCCTATTAATTATGTCTAAACTGTTTCAAATTTTTCGGCTTCCGTTTCGTCAATCAAATACGGTGTAACTGTCGGGTGATCCAAATCTTCCTGCAAAACTTTCGCAATCACCGGCAAACTTAAACTTCGAGTCTTAGCGATATTCGGAACGGCTTTGCCTTTCGCGTAAACGTCGTGTCGCCCATTGTCTTTATACCATTCGGCGAGCGACGCGGTTTTATTCATTTCTTCGACGATTTGCCGCCAGCCGACGCCGGTGTTGTAAGCGCAGAATGAAATTTCGCCTTCCTGCGTGCCGTATGGAATGACGCACATTTCCGTTCGCCGAAAATCGTAATTGAACAAATCCTGAAACCACATTCCTTCGACGCAGAGAACGCGCCATATATCTTCCGACGCGTCTTTCGGCTGCGTTTTCATTCTGTCGTTACGGTCTGAATTTGAATCAGCCGACGACGGTTTGAAAAGATTCAAAATTTGCGAGACGGGAAAACCTTCGGGCGCGTTCGATGCGTCGTAATTCCGCATAATCGCCATACCCAATTGCGCCATCGTCAATTTCTTTCCACGCGCCGTGTCGGTGATAACGGCGACATCTTTCATAAACTGTTCGTAGTTGAAAAAGTCGAACAACGAAGTCATCGCGCCCGTATTTTTATTAACGACAATCAGCGTGAAAATTCCGCAGTTCGGATGACAGTTGCACGACGACCAGCCCCACGGAGCGTCCGCGCCTTGCAGCATATCCATCACGCTCGTAAAAGCTGAATAACTCGAAAGCGGAAACCAATCGCGCAAAGGCTGAAGCGTTCCGTCCAACTGGTCTTTCAAATCGTGCGTCATTCCCGCCAAAGTGTAACGTTGCTGAATGCGGTCTTTATCGGAAACGTCTTCGTCGCGTCCGGTGAACGAAACGGGCTGAAAAGCAATCGTCTGAACTTTATCAATATTTTGCGCGGCGAATTTTACGATGTCGCCGATTGCGTCGTTGTTGACTGTGTTGACAATCGTCGTAACAAGCGTAACTTTTATGCCGACCGATGCGAGATTTTCAATCGCTTTTAATTTCACATCGAACAGATTGCCAACGCCGCGATGTTTGTTTTTCTCTTCCGAAGTTCCGTCAAATTGCAGGTAAACGCCGTGCTGTCCCGCCGCTTTTGCCGCTTTGCAAAACTCGATGTCTTCGGCGTAACGAATGCCGTTCGTCGCCGCTAAAATTCGGTAAAATCCGATCTTCTTCGCATACGCGACCGATTCCAGAAAGTGCGGCGCAATCGTCGGCTCGCCGCCCGAAAATAAAATTATGATTTGGCGGCGCGGCTTGAACGAAATCGCGTTGTCTAAAATCTGTTTCGTGTCTTCAAACGTCGGTTCGTGAACGTAGCCGACTTGGTTCGCGTCCATAAAACACGGGTTGCACATCATATTGCAGCGGTTCGTCAAATCAACGGTCAACACCGCGCCGCGTCCGAATTTGATGTCGGAAGTTCCGTGATGATGAACGTGTTTGTCTTCCGCCGCTTTGAAGTCGCGCCCGTAAAAAAGCGATTCGATGCGCTCCAAAAACTTCGCGTCGGTCGCCATCACGTCAACAAAATCGCCGTGCGTCGGACAGGTTTTCTTCATCAAGACTTGCCCGTTTTCTTCGACTATCTGCGCTTTGATTTCGCCCGGATGCGAGTTCATCAAAATCTCCAGCGGAATCGTTTTATCAATCACGCCGTTACGCACATTTTTAACGCACGTCGGGCAAAGCGAATCGGTTTCACGCGGAAAACCGAGCGGCGGCGCGGTGCGTTCGTAACTTTTCAAAAGCGGTTCCGCCGCCCAATTCGGCGTAATTGATTCGCCTTCGGGCAAAGTTTTATTAACCGCCTGAAACGCCTTCCAACCAATATCGGCAAGTTTCGACGCGGCTTTCGAGCCGGTTTTTCCCTTGCTTTTACCTTCGCCGCGACGAAAATTATCACTGAACATAATGTTTTAATATAATAAGCTGAATAAAATTTTTGGTGTTTGATGCAGAAATGCAAGCTAAAGGCTAACAAATTATTGGGATGTTTCCAAGTTTTAAGATTTATTGATTAGCTGGACTGACTTTATTTTGGCGCGATTCTTGCGGATTCTTCTGCACAAGTCGTTATGATTTTTTCATTTGGCAGAGAATCATCA
>JAYVGL010000366.1:0-2937 GCA_043772175.1 Pyrinomonadaceae bacterium
AAGGTTGCAAAACATAAAAGCAGTGCTTTAACATTCAAAAACAATGCTTTAATACCTGCCGAAAGTGCTTTGACACTGATTTTTAATGCCAAAGCACTCAAAATCGGTTACAGCGACTGGCGGACGAATACTTTAAACTTAAAATTTGATTATCCGTCATCGTTTCGATTAGCTGTTGCCCATCGTTTTCTCGACCGCTTCCTTCATTTGAGTAATAACTTTCTGCCCGCCGCCGCTGAAGATGCCGGTCATTTTGCCGTCGCGGTTGATGAGAATCGTTTGCGGAATACCTTGCAATTTGGTGATTTTGATAAATGCGCTGACCATTTTTTGGTCGGCGTAACCGAGTTTGTAGTTTAGTTTCATCTGTTTGGCGAAAGTATTTATTTCCTCGACACTTTCCTCATCAACGTCCAGACCGACGACTTCAAAACCCTGATCACGATATTTGTCCTGCATTTCGATAAAATGCGGCATCTCGCCCCGGCACGGTCCGCACCACGTCGCCCATAAATTTACCAGCACGACTTTGCCTTTATAATCTCCGATTCTCAAAGGATTTCCGTCTAAATCTTTGTTTTCCGTTTGCAGAACGGCATCAGGCGCAGCCGGATAATTTCCCGCAACTTCGCTGTTTATCGTCGGCGCGGCGTTGTTTGTCGAAACATCGCCATTCGTCGTCTTCTGTGAACTTACTGAATTCTTGCAAGCCGTAAAACTTGAAAAAGCGACGCTCAAAGCGATAAATAAAAATAAGTTTTTGTATAAATTTTTCATTAAACCTCGTAACTATCAGCCAATATCCTGAAAGCGCAGAACAATCAAAGTTGCCAGCACCAATATAAAAAACATTAGCATTAAAACTATCTGATTTAAAATCTCGTGCATCCACGGGTGCAGAAAATTGATGTAAGAACTCAGATTTTCGGGAATTTTCACCGCATCTTTGATCGTCGGCGGATCGTCGAGTTTCGGCGCGGAGACGTTTTTTCCGGCTTGCAAATCGGCTTGAAAATCTTTTAATTTGTTTTCCGACTCGCGTTTGTAATTATCCAGATCGCGTTTGGCATCGGCGATGATCGCGTCGTTTTCCGATTCGATATTTTTATAAAGTCCTTTGCCTTTATTGCTGCCGTTCGGGTCTGCGCCTTCTTCTTCGAGCGTGTCGAGCGTGGAAAAACGCTTCATCGTGTCGAACGACCAGGTTGCCGGCATAATCAAACCGGCGGTTTTGTTAATTCCCGTCGGCACACCGACCAATCCCGAAAAAAGAATCTGCGGAATCAAAATCAAAGGCACGAGACTCGTCGCCATCTCCGAAGTTTTAACCAACGCCGAAATAAGCAGCCCAAGCGCGATGCCGACACCGGCGGTCAAAAGCATCACCCAAAATTGCGGAATGCCCAAAAGTTCTCCGGGCATCGGCATCAAACCGGCAAAATCCAGCAGTTTGAGCGGCACAAAAAGCGTCAGACATTGAATGCCGACGATGATTCCGAGAACGAAAAGTTTCGAGAAAATATACGGAATCAAGCCAAGATTAACCATTCGCTCGCGGTTATAAACGGCGCGTTCGCGGATGATTTCACGCGCCGAAACCGAGATGCCGAACCAGACGGACACGAGCGACAAAACGAAATATGCGAAATCACGCGGCTGATTTGCGCCCATCACGAAATAAACCATCAAGGCGATAATCGGAGCTTGCGCGAACAAAATCAAAAGGTTGAGTTTGTCGCGGAACAAAACTTCCCAATAGCGGCGCGAAAGCGTGACGAATTGGCGAATCGAACCGAAAATGCCGAGCCGATTTTTCTTCGATACGCCCGCCGACTGAACCTTGCCTAAATCTTTGAGCGGTTCGTAAACATTTCTCTGATACTGCGGTGTGCGGGTGAATTTCTGCTTCCAATCTTCGGCGACCTGTTCGGTGATCTGCTGGCGATTGCCGTTGCCGGATTGTTTGATGCGCTGCTCAATCGGGTCTTCGAGTTTGTCGTAAAGTTCCTTAAAACTCTTCGCGCCCAAATGTGCCAAGGCTTCGTCGGGCTTGCCGTAAAAGGCGAGTTTGCCGCGAATCAGCACGACGATTTTGTCGAAAAGTTTGACGTTTTCCATCGCGTGCGTCGTCAGAATAACGGTTCTGCCCGATTCGGCGATTTGGCGGAAGAGCTTCATAATCTTCTCTTCGGTCGCCGGATCGAGTCCCGATGTCGGCTCGTCCAGAAAAATCACGGACGGTTTCGTAATCAATTCGACGGCGATGGAAACGCGTTTGCGCTGTCCGCCGGAAAGTTGATTGATCGGCACGTTGCGGCGTTCGGTCAAGCCCGTCACGTCCATCACCTCTTCGATTATCTGGTCGAGTTCTTTGCTTGAAACATCGCTCGATAAACGCAGTTTGGCGACGTAGAAAAGCGTTCGATAAACCGTCAATTCGCGGTGAATAATATCGTCCTGCGGAACGTAGCCGATTGACTGTTTCAGCGAATCGAGATGCTGATATAAATCGAGATTATTGATTAAAACACTGCCGCCGCTCGCCGGTCGCATTCCGTTAAGCGCGTCCATAAAGGTTGATTTGCCCGCGCCCGACGGACCCAAAAGCCCGACGAATTCGTTCGGTTGAATTGACAGCGAAATATTATCGAGCAGTCGAATTGTACCGCCGCCCGCCCGATTTTTGACTTCTTTGGTGATGTTGACCGAATCAATCCGCGTTTTCGAGCGCGTGTCGAAAACGCCGACGTTGCCCGCATTATCAATGCGAATTTGAAACGAGCCGATTTGCACCGAATCATTCGGCGTGATGTTTTGGCGCGAAACGCGATTGCCGTTGACGTAAACGCCGTTCGTCGAGTTCTGATCTTCGATGAAAATCCCCGAATTGGTCTGCAAAAGTCGGGCGTGGCGATTGGAAATTTGCAGACCGTCAAT
>JAYVGL010000367.1:0-9426 GCA_043772175.1 Pyrinomonadaceae bacterium
TTAAATTAACGCAAGGTTTTAATCAAATCACTTTCCCGTTTCAAAATTTTACTTCGGAGGCTTTTGTTTCGTTTATGACGAATAATCCTTTTTTAGCGAAATTTCGCCCGTATATTCCGGCTTCGGTCAAAAATATGCGCGAACTTTCGATTTTTCCGCTGATCGTCGGAACGCTTTTAGGCATCATCTTCGGCGCGTCGTCACTCTATCTGGTTTTGAAAACGGGTTTGACCGTTTCGGCTTCGATTCCCGTCGCCGTCATCTCGATTACCTTGTTTCGATTGCTGTCGAAGTTCGGTATGAAGGACGCGACGATTTTGGAAAATAACATCGTCCAAACGGCAGGTTCGGCGGGCGAATCAATCGCGTTCGGAGTCGGTGTGACGATGCCCGCGATTTTGATTTTGGGTTTCGACCTCGACTTCTGGCGCGTGATGCTCGTCGCCGTTCTCGGCGGATTGCTCGGAATTTTGATGATGATTCCGTTGCGCCGCGCTCTGATCCGCGATCAGCACGGAATTTTGAAATACCCGGAAGGAACGGCTTGCGCTCAGGTTTTAATCGCCGGAGCCGATGCCGAATCCCGCGCAACGGCGCGGAAGTATTCGGAAGTGGAAATTAAGGACGATGATTCCGCATTGCAGGGCGGGAAAATCATCAGCGTCGGTTTTCTGATCGGTTTCGTCTATAAATCGGCGATTGACGTTTTCAGTTTTTTCAATCCCGAACCGCAGCGCGTCATACCCGACAATGTTTTGAAAGGCGGCTCGGTCGCGCTCGAAAACAATCCGACTTTGCTTGGTGTCGGCTACATCATCGGACCTTATATTTCGGCGATTATGCTGGCGGGCGGCGTTTTATCATATCTCGTTCTGATCCCAATGATTAAGTTTTTCGGCGACGGTTTAGACGCGCCGCTCGCGCCGGCACTATCTAAAAAAATCAGCGAGATGTCGCCCGGCGACGTGCGCGGCGCGTATATTTTGTATATCGGCGCGGGCGCGGTGGCGACTGCCGGAATCATCAGTTTGTTTCGCTCTTTGCCGGTGATCTGGAGCGGTTTAAAATCCGGTTTGACGGATTTGCGCGGTAGCGTCGGCGAAGCGACCGCCGGAGTCGAGCGCACCGATCAGGACATTTCGATCAAATGGGTGATTGCCGGCGTTCTCGGTTTGATGGCGGCGATTATGCTTTTTCCGCAACTCGGTTTGAGCGTTTTTTCAAGTCCGATTGTCGCGTTGGCAGGCGCGATTTTAATTATTATTTTTGGTTTCCTGTTTGTCACGGTTTCATCGCGCTTGACCGGCGAAATCGGTTCTTCGTCCAATCCGATTTCGGGAATGACGGTGGCGACTTTGCTTTTGACGTGTTTGATTTTTCTGCTTTTGGGCTGGACGGCGCGTGATCCGTATTTTATTACGGCTCTATCTATCGGAGCTATCGTCTGCATCGCCGCCTCGAACGGCGGCACGACTTCGCAGGATTTAAAAACCGGCTTTCTCATCGGCGGCACGCCGCGCAAACAGCAAATCGCTATTCTCGTCGGCGCACTCGCTTCGGCTCTGGTTTTAGGACCGCTACTGCTCGCTTTGAATGACGCGAAAACTTATTATCAAAAAGTCGAACCGACGGCTTTCAAAACCGATTTTCGCGTCGGAGCCGAGCAGCTAAGTAAAAACGGCAGCGAATATCGCTCGGAAACCGTGCAGAGTGGAAAATTCGCCGAAACCGATAAAACCAATTATCGCGTCTGGCACAATGTTGATCCGAAAATCGGCGCGGAAGGAAAATATCTCGTCAATACTCAGGGACAACCGGTTTATCTGGTTGATCCGGCAATCAACGGTGTTATCAAAACGGTTAAGGAAGAGGTTAACGGCGAAGTCAAAACTACCAAACTCGACCGTTACGACGCGCCGAAAGCGACTTTAATCAGTTACATCATCAAAGGCATTCTCAATCAGGAATTGCCCTGGGGTTTGGTTTTGATCGGGGCGATGATCGCGGTTGTTTTGGAACTTTCGGCGATTCCGGCGTTGGCTTTCGCCGTCGGATTGTATCTGCCGATTGCGACGAGTTCACCGATTTTCATCGGCGGAATGGTGCGTTACGCGGTAGATATTTATCTGAAACGCAAACTCGCCCGACAAAAGCTGTCTGAAGAGGAAATTATCGCTGAAACCGATAAATCTAACGGTGTGCTGCTCGCTTCGGGCTACATCGCGGGCGGCGCGGTCGCCGGCATTTTGTTTGCCATTTTCGCGTTCGTTCCGACTTTGGCAAGGGTTCAGGATAGTTTCGGTGAATGGGCGAAGACGAGCAATCCGTTTTTTGCCGGAGATAATGCCGACTGGCTCGGATTGATTCCGTTCTGGATTCTCGCGCTGATTTTATATTACGTCGGGCGTGAGTTGCTGTTAAAAGGTAAGAAAAATTAGTTGAAGCCGAAAAAGATTTGAGGATGTAAAATTTTGTTTTACGTTTTACCGTCCGCCGCGCTATAATCGAAAAGCGCGGCGGACTTTTTTTATCCCGCGCCGCGCCCGACTTTCCCAAAACTACCAACTTTTTTCAGTCATTCAGACTGATTTTTCGGAGAAGAAATCAATGTTCAGCAATTTATTTTCAGTTAAAAATTCAGCATTCGTCGTTATTTTTGCCGTCGCCTTGATTAGCGGCTGCGCGGTCGAAGCGGCGAAGGAAAAAAAATCGGACGAAACCGGAAACATTAAGACGGATTTGCCGATAACCGTCAGCGGCGCAAAAAATAAATCGTCGAAGGCGACGATTGCCATCGAACCGAACTCGCCCGCCGATACCGTCCGCGTTTTTTATAAAAATCTGCGCGAACGAAAATTCCGCGAGGCTTTGTTTTTGACGAATCTGCGTCCCGCCGTCGAAGGTCTGACCGATGCCGAATTAAAAGAACTGCAGGTGGATTTCGAGTCGTTGGCGGCGCAGATTCCGGCGGAGATCGCCATTAATGGCGAGATAATTTCCAAAGACAGCGCGACCGTTACCGCCAAACTGCCTGACAATGAAACGGACGAACTGAAGATACAGGAAATCAGACTCCGCCGGGAAGATGCCGCCTGGACGATTTTGACGGTTGAGGAAAAAGCCGAAGCGGAAATCAAAAAGGAAGGCAAAAATTATTTTTTCGCGCTCCGTCTCAAAACCCATCACGAAGAAGCCAAAGCGATGCTTGAGCGAGTTAACAAAGCGCAGATGGTTTACTCGATGCAGAACGGCGGACTTTTCGGCGATATGCCGACCTTAATCGGCAAGGGCTTTCTGCCGCAGGATATTACGACGGCGGAGACGACCGGCTATATTTATCAAATCGAGCTTTCCGCCGACCGCAAAAAATACGCCGCGACCGCCGCGCCCGCCGCTTACGGCAAAACGGGCAAACTGTCCTTCGTATTTGAAGCGGACAGCAAAAAAACATCGGTTTTGAAAAGCCGGGACAACAAGGGACAGGCAATCAAAATGTAACCTGAAAATAACGGTTGATATTTTCCTCAGAAAAGGTTATATATTGTTTAACCCCCGATTTTTCCGACTCCAACGAAACATAAAGTGAGAAAGAAGTAATGCTGAGAAATTTGATTGCGAAATTTACCAAATCAATGTCTTCCCGCGTCGTCGCGGCACGGCACAAACACGAAGCGGCGATAAAACTATCGTTCGAGCCGACCGGCAAAACCGGCAAGCTGGATTCGACGAAAGACCTTTTTATCACGGGCGAAACCACCGATTTGAGCGGTTCGGGCATCGCTTTTACGGTGGCTTCGATTCGCGTCAAAGAGAATTATCTGGTTGGCGAAGGGCGCGTTTTGAACGCCGAACTCGATTTGCCGAGCGGCAAGGTTTCAATGAAAATCGTCGGGCAAAGATACGAATTAGTCGGTGCCCATCTTTCGACCGAACGGTATTTGATCGGGGCGAGCATCGTGCAGATCAGCGACGAAAACCGCACGGCATACGATGATTTTCTGCGGCTCGGCGGTAAGATTCAAAGAAATGCAGGCGGACTGAAATTTCTCGGCAATCGTTAAAAATCAAAAATTTATCGTTTATAAAGCGCGCGGAAATAAATCTCCCGCGCTTTTTTCTTTTGCCTTTTTTGTGTTTTAATTTTTGAATATGAAAGAAGAAGTTCGTATCGGAATTATCGGAACGGGTTTTGCCAAAACCGTGCAAATTCCGGCGTTTCACAAAATTGACGGCGCGGAAATCATTTCAATTGCCAGCGCACAAATGGAAAACGCCGAGATGACGGCGCGGGATTTCGGCATCGCGCACTACACCGACGACTGGCGCGAAACAATCGAGAAAGAAGACGTTGACTTAATCTGCATCGCCACGCCGCCGATTCTTCATAAAGAAATGACTTTGCTCGCCCTCGAACACGGAAAGCACGTTTTGTGCGAAAAGCCGATGGCGATGACGGCTGACGAAGCGCGGGAAATGACGGAAAAAGCCGCCGGTGTAAATGTCCTGGCGTTGATTGACCACGAGCTTCGTTTTTTGAACGGCAGACGCAAAGCGCGGGAAATTATTCAGAGCGGCGGAATCGGCAAAATTCGCCACGCCAAATATAATTTTCGCGCTCCGCATCGCGGTTCACCCGATTTGCCCTGGAATTGGTGGAGCGACATCGAAGCCGGCGGCGGCGCGTTAGGCGCAATCGGTTCGCACATTTTCGATTCAATGCGCTGGTTCACAAATTCGGAAATCTCACAGGTTTTCTGCCAACTGCAAACGCACGTCAAGACGCGCCGCGACGGTAAATCGGGCGAAATGAAAGAGGTTTCGACTGACGACGAAGCGAATTTGATTTTACGTTTCGCCGATAATGAATTTTGCGAAGACGCGACGGCAAACCTCTCGCTTTCGATGGTGGAATATCCGGCTTATCAAAATCGCGTCGAGTTTTTCGGAACCAAAGGCGCGATTCGCGTCGAATTTGACGGCGCAATCTTCGTCGGCAAAGCGGGCGAAGAAACGTGGCGGAAAGTTGAAGTTGATTTGAACGAAGCGGTCGAAGGTGCGCGAAACACCGGCTGGAGCAGCGGTTTTCTGGCGTTTGCCGCAGAAATCGTCGAAGCAATAAAAAGCGGAAAAACTGTAATCGAAAACGCCGCGACGTTTGAAGACGGCTACCGAGTTCAGCTTTTGATGGACGCGGCGCGAACGTCGAACGAAACGGGCGCGATTGTAAAATTATAAAAATGAATTTATCGAAAATGGCGATTTTAGTTTTAGAGGACGGGCGCACGTTTCGCGGTGCGTCGTTCGGCGCGGACGGCGAGTGTTTTGGCGAGATGGTTTTTAATACTTCGATGTCCGGTTATCAGGAGATTTTGACCGATCCGAGTTACGCCGGACAAATCGTGGCGATGACGTATCCGCTGATCGGAAATTACGGCGTGAACGAGGAAGATGTCGAATCGCGCCGTCCCTGGGTCGAAGGTTTCGTCGTTCGGGAGGCGAGCAAAGTCGCGTCGAATTGGCGTTCGACGGAAACACTTGATTCGTATTTAAAACGTCACAAAATCGTCGGCATCGAAAAGATTGACACGCGGGCTTTGGTTCGCCATATCCGCGATAAAGGCGCGATGCGAGCCGTCATTTCTTCGATTGACGCGGACGAAAAAAGTCTTTTGGAGAAGGTTTTGAATTCGCCGGAAATGTCGAATCGGGAACTCGCCAGTTGCGTCACGATTGAGGAAAACTTTGAATACGCGGCGGAGAACGAACAGAAATTTCACGTCGTCGCCTACGATTTCGGTGTCAAAACCAATTCGCTGCGCGAGTTCGCCAAACACGGCTGTAAAATTACGGTTGTGCCGAGCGATGCCCGCGCCGAAGACGTTTTGGCGTTGAAACCGGACGGGATTTTTCTTTCAAACGGTCCGGGCGATCCGAGTTCGATGAAACGAGTCATCGAAGAAATCACGAAATTGACGACGGAAAATGTGCCGATGTTCGGGATTTGTCTCGGACATCAGATTCTCGGACAGGTTTTCGGAGGCGAAACTTATAAAATGAAATTCGGACATCGCGGCGGCAATCAGCCGATTATGGATTTGACGACCGGCAAAGTCGAAATCACCGCGCACAATCACGGTTTCGCAGTTGACGCGGACAGTTTGCCGGACGCAATCGAAATAACGCACGTCAATCTCAATGACCGGACGGTCGCCGGTCTACGCCACAAAACGCTGCCGATTTTTAGTGTTCAATACCATCCCGAATCTGCGCCCGGACCGCACGATTCGGAATATCTTTTCGAGCGATTTATTGAACTGATGGAAAAGAAAAATTAGTCGTCTCTCGCGTGATTCGTAAAGTCTATTTGAATCTTTGCCCTAAAATCGGCAATAATTACCCTTTTGCCTGATTTGGTTCGTTGTTCTTCGCGCCGGAAAGGGCAGTCATATTTTTAATTAAAAAGTTTAACGGATAGGTGGTTTTTAATGGAATCTACAGTTCTTTATCTGATCCCGGCATTAGGGATTTTGGGATTAGTCGTGATGGCGGTGCAGTCTTCGTGGGTTAGCAAGCAACCGACGGGCGAAGACAATATGGTCGAACTCGCCGGCTACATTGCCGAAGGCGCGGTGGCGTTTTTGAAAGCCGAGTGGAAGGTTTTGACTTACTTTGTCATTGTGGCTTCCGTGTTGCTCGGCTGGTCGGGAACGATGGTTGAAACGTCTTCGCCGGTGATTGCCGTTTCGTTTATTATCGGCGCGGTTTTGAGCGCGACTGCCGGATATTTCGGGATGAATATCGCCACTAAAGCGAATGTGCGAACGACTCAAGCTGCCAGGACTGATCTTAAAGGCGCACTTAAAGTCGCATTCACCGGCGGAACCGTGATGGGACTCGGAGTGACGGGACTTGCTGTTTTAGGCTTAAGTTCTCTATTTATAATTTTTTATAATGTTTATGTCGTAAATACCGGCGGTTCCGTTAACGGATTCGCTATGGAAAAGGCGATTGAAGTGCTTGCCGGTTTCTCTCTCGGTGCTGAATCAATCGCGCTTTTTGCCAGAGTCGGCGGCGGAATTTATACCAAAGCGGCAGATGTCGGCGCGGATTTAGTCGGCAAGGTCGAAGCCGGAATTCCCGAAGATGATGTCAGAAATCCGGCGACGATTGCCGATAATGTCGGCGATAACGTCGGCGACGTTGCCGGAATGGGCGCGGATTTATTCGGCAGTTATGTGGCGACGATTCTGGCGACGATGGTTTTAGGTAGAGAAATAGTTGCTTCAAATGATGGCTTCGGCGGTCTTTCGCCGATGTTACTGCCGATGTTGATTGCCGGACTCGGGATTATATTTTCGATTATCGGTTTCACGCTCGTCAGAATTTCTGACGACAAAGGCAACGTCCAAAAAGCACTGAATATCGGAAACTGGGTTTCGGTTATCATCACGGTCATCGCCTGTTATTTTATCGTGATGTGGATGCTTCCGGCGAATATGACTTTGCGAGGTTTCAACTTCACGAATACGGGAGTTTTCTACGCAATTTTAGTCGGCTCAATCGTCGGTGCGCTAATGAGTATCGTCACCGAATTTTACACATCAATGGGAAGTCGTCCGGTTAAATCAATCGTTCAGCAATCTGATACCGGAGCGGCGACAAATATTATCGGCGGTTTGGCTGTCGGAATGGAATCTACTTTAGTTCCGACACTCATTCTGGCATCCGGTATTTATTTATCACACTACTTTGCCGGTTTATACGGCGTGGCGATTGCCGCCGCCGGAATGATGGCGACGACGGCGATGCAGTTGGCAATTGACGCTTTCGGACCGATTGCCGATAACGCGGGCGGCATCGCCGAGATGAGCCGACTGCCGAAAGAAGTCAGAGCGAGAACCGATATTTTGGATGCCGTCGGAAATACGACCGCCGCGACCGGCAAAGGTTTCGCCATCGCTTCCGCCGCTTTAACGGCACTCGCGTTATTCGCCGCCTACGTCGGTCTTGCCGGAATCAATTCGATTGATATTTATAAAGCCGATGTCCTCGCCGGTTTATTCGTCGGCGGAATGATTCCTTTTATCTTTTCTTCGTTATGTATCGCCGCCGTCGGGCGGGCGGCAATGGCGATGGTTAAAGAAGTTCGCCGTCAGTTTAAAGAAATTCCGGGAATTATGGAATATAAGGCGAAGCCGGAATATGAGAAATGCGTCGCAATCTCGACGCAGGCATCGCTTCGAGAAATGATGCTTCCCGGCGCAATCGCCCTGATTACTCCGGTGGTGGTCGGATTCATTTTCGGACCCGAAGTTCTCGGCGGTTTATTGGCGGGCGTAACCGTTTCCGGCGTTTTAATGGGAATGTTTCAAAACAACGCGGGCGGTGCGTGGGACAACGCCAAAAAATCATTTGAAGCCGGCGTGATGATTAACGGCAAAATGGAATACAAAGGCAGCGAAGCGCATAAAGCGAGCGTCACCGGCGATACGGTCGGCGACCCGTTCAAAGATACTTCAGGACCTTCGATGAATATTTTGATTAAACTGATGAGTATCGTCGCCTTGATTATTGCGCCGCATATTAACGCGAATAAAATTCCTCACAAGGCAGAGTTAGCTCCAAAAGTTACAGTGGAACAAACAATCAAAATTCCCGCTGAAAACAGATTATAAAAAAATTGTGCAACTGTTCATTAACGATGCGGACGACATGTGAGACAAAGCCGGAAAATTTGTCGAATCAAACGCGCACAAAGCAGCAGAGTCGAGTTTGCGCGTTTAAACCGAACTGTCGGAACCGTTTTCAATTTAGGTCAAAATTCTCTGCGGCGGCGCAACTAAGTTTTTGTTACGGAAGGCAAAAAACAGTTCGAAGTAATTCGTCACCTGTTTTTTGCCTTCTTCTTTGCCTCGCACGGCGAAAACTCCGCCGAAAAATTTGTCGGTTTGTGGATTGAACGACAAATAATCTACTCGTCGGCGTTTGAAAGCTCCGCTAAAACCACCGATTTACCGAGAAATCTCAATCGCCTTACACCGTTTTGAAAGATGCTTTAATGATGCTTTAATGATGCTCTCGCCCGCTCTCAGGAATGCTGCCGTGATAGATTTCCGAACCCGTCGCCGTAAATTCCTTCGCCTTTTCCGCCATTCCGACGGCATTTATTAGTAAACTCTTTTTATGATGAGTTGCTTATAAATTTTGTCCAAACGTCAACAAATTGTTATCCGGGTCAAGAATTGAAAATTCCTTTTGTCCCCAAGGTTTTGTCTGCAATGCTCCATTGGGATGAACACTTACGTTATTATCCAAAAATGACTGATACAAACGGCGTTGTTGCATAAATAGGTTGCGGAGTTGATAGATAGTAGAATTTTTCTGCTATGAAAAAGAAAGCCAAGTATCGTCTCCGCAACTGGAGAG
>JAYVGL010000368.1:0-7063 GCA_043772175.1 Pyrinomonadaceae bacterium
CTCTCCAGTTGCGGAGACGATACTTGGCTTTCTTTTTCATAGCAGAAAAATTCTACTATCTATCAACTCCGCAACCTATTTATGCAACAACGCCGTTGACAGTGAACAGTTGGCGGCGCGTTCAGTTATTCGTTGATTCCGAACTGAGATTTAATTAATTTTTCGACGCGCCGAAAATCGCCAGAATAATCAGCAGAACAAATAGAATCACGACGACCAGACAACCGATTTTCAGCCAACTGTATGGACGCATTCCCTGCACTTCGCCGGTTCTGCCGTTGACGACGATTTGGAAAACTTTGTTGTTGTAGCGATACGCGCCCGCGTAAACGGGCAAGAGCAGGTGCTTGAAAGTGATGTCGGAGTAATTTGTATTGACGGCGGCGACGCGCTGTTCGTCGCCGCCGATGGCTTGCCGCACGTCGTTGTAAATGATTCCGGTCGCGTCCTGTTTGAATAATTCAAACGCTTGGACGAGTGAAATTTGATAAGTCTGCGCTTTGTGTCCGGCGAGATACGCCGGTTCGTAAGGCACGAGCGCGTCGAATTCCCAGTTCAGATGTTTGATGTATTCGGGCAGAAGCGAAGTTGTCGCCGGAATGTAAAGGTCGTCGAAATGCCTCGCAACCGCGCCCGCTGCGTAATTCCAATTCGTATGGCGAATTTGCCTAGATTTCTGCTCGCCGTTTTCTTCGTAATACTCGGTCGTGTAATAATATTCGCCTCGCTCGCCCGTATATTCGCTCGTCGAATCGGCATCGAACGTCCAATACGGAATATAAACGCTGCCGATTTTATCGGGCTGCGCCAGAACCTTCAGATTCGACGGCGCAAACCAGCGCGAATTGATCCAGCCTTTGAGCGAAGTCGAAGCCGCGCCGTTTGTAATCGAAAACGGCAGAACGCCTTCGGGCGCAACCAAAGGATCGGCTGATTTCGGCTGCGCGACGATTTTCCCGCCGCAGAAATCACAGTTCCGCGCCGTCTCCGGCGGAACAAAAGTAACCGTCGCGCCGCAAGTCTCGCAGGAAACCTGCATCGCGTCCCGCGCCATCGGCTGTAAACTCACCGCGTCGGGACGCAGTGCCGCGTAATAATCATTCTCATCAACCGCGCCGCCCGACTGCTCGACCGCCTGCCGATGCCCGCAATACGGACACGCCAATTCTCCGAATTTCGGATCGAACATTAGATTCGCGCCGCAGCTTTCGCACAGAAAGCGATTGATGTTTTGTTTATTAATTTGAGGGTTTTCCTGCATATTGGGTTTCTGGTTTCCGGTTTCTGGTTTCTGGTGTGCAAGCATCCGGTTAAATTTAAACGATTCAAAATGCAAACCAGAAACCGGAAACCAGAAAACTCACGGTAAAAACGAGCCTTTCCCGTTCCTGCCGATTCGCATATTGGTCAGCCAGTCGAGCCACTTGTATTTCAACGCCTTCGGGTTCAGAAATTCGGTGATGCCGACGGTTTTGCGCGGTTTGCCGTCGCGCAGGGTCAGCGTCATTTCGCTCAAGAAGCGCAGATAGAAGAAACTCGAATCAATGATTTTCGTTTGTTTGACGCGCAGGCGCATTTTGTCTTCGGTTTCGAGCGTCAGCCGCTGCGGATATTTAATGCCGAATTTGTCGCGGGTGAAATCGGCTTCTTCATAACTCGAATCGCGGTCGGTCAATTCATCGCTGCGAATGGTGAAGAGTTTCGTCGTTGCCGTTTCGTTAAATTCTTTGTAGCGATAAAAAACGGCGGTCGCGTCGGCGAAATGGGCGCGTCCCCACTGCCAGTCGGCGACGGTTTCGGGCAGCCAGCGGTTGTCGAGATTGTGGTCGTGATAGCCCGTGCCGCGAAAATTTATCGCGTCGAGTTCTTTTTTATCGATTTCGCTAACGGTGATTTTTCCGGTTACGTCGGCGCGGGGAACGGCGAGATTCCAGTTGTGGGCTTCGGCGGAATTAAAAGGTTTGTCCGGTAGAAAATCGCTCTCGACCGACAGCCATTCAAAATTCGCTTTCAACGTACGGTTGTTCCGCAGTTTCGCGTTGATCGAAATCGAATATCCCGAACCGTAAGACGCGGTTTCAAATCGAAATTCGTTATCGCCGAGACGACAGAACGGCACGTCTTTACCTGCCGAAAAATCTTCGGGCGCGAATTCGTTGATGGCGCGATATTTCGGTTTGCCGTCGCGGTAATAGGTGAAAGCGAGCGCGGGATAGCATTTTTGGCAGTCAACTTCTTTTTTGCGGCGAAAGCGGTCGGCGAGTTTGGAATGCGTCCGGTTGTCGGCGTTGTAGCGCGGCGAAAAGATAAAATTGTCGAGAAAAATTATCACGACGGCATCGCGCCCGTCTTCGCTCAAGGCATCGAAATACCACCATTCAAACGCCTTCGAGTTTTCTTTGGCGTGCCAAACGTCCGCCGCGATGCTCGATGAAACCGAAAATTTCTCTCTCGTGATTGATTCAGATGCCATCGCCATTCGTTTTGCTTTGGGAGTTTGCCGAAGTTTTAACCTTAAAAAAGCATCGCAGATATTAAAACAGATGGCAAACTTTTACGCCGTTTGGCTCTCTAAACTAAACTTCCGACTCTCCCGAAATTTACAGATCAGAAATAGGAGAAAATTATGAAAAAATATACGAAAGCGGCGTTGTTGAGTTTGGTTTTGGGCATCGGTTTGTTGACGGCGGCGTGTCCGTCGCGGGAAAGCATCGCCAACATCGAATCGAACCCGTCGAAATTTTACAACAAAGAAGTCGGGATCGCCGGAACGGTGCGCGACAGTTACGGCATCAATATTCCGCTGACGCAGATTCGCGGCGGCATCTACAAAGTTGACGACGGTTCGGGTTCGCTCTGGGTCGTAACGCAGCGCGACGTGCCGGTCAAAGGCGTGAAAATCGGTGTCAAAGGGAAAATTCAAAACGGTGTCGGCTGGAACGGCAAAAATTACGGTTTGGGGATGATCGAGGAAGACCGCCGCATCAGATAAAAAAAGATTTTCCAAAAAAAAGGAAAGCGCGCGGCGAAAAAGAAATTCGTCCGCGCTTTCTTTTTCGCCTGTCAGGGCATTCGGAAAAGCAAAACCTTCGTCTGTTTCTATTGTTTCGTTTTCAAAAACGATTGGCAAGTCAACGCTTCCCCGTTCAATCGGCAGAAAGCGTCAAACCGCCGTCTTCATTCAGACCCGTTTCGGCGGATATTTTTGCGTTATAGATTCGCCCGGCGGCGAACGAAATTTTCAGAAAAATCCGCCTGCTGCTCAAAGTTTTTTCGTCAGTAAATTTTCGCCGTTAATTGCGCCGCTTTTGATTCGGCGGCAATTCTCAAACACCCGAAATTTTGTCCGAAGGCCGCCGGTCAAAGATAAACTTTGCGGCAATTCGCCGAACAAATAAAAAAGCCGCGTCTCGCAAAACGCGGCTGACAAACTATTTTATGCGGAGTTTTCACACAGCCTCCGGGCAGACCTTCCGAAGAAAGCATTTTTCCTGCCTGCCGCTGCGCTTGACCACCTTGATTGTTCCGTTACCTAATACAAAGTTCGATTGCGGTTTTCTTTCCAGAAACTACAATTTTTATTTGAAACTTATAAAAATCGTCCGCGACGGCGTTTGAACAGAATCTTCAGACTGCCGATATTACCGATGTCAAACGCCTGCCGAACTTCCGCTTCGGCTTCGGGACGAACGAGAATTTGCCGCGTTACGCCCGCCTTCGCAATTTTGTCTTCAGGTCTTACCACGAAATGCCTTTCCCCGGATCGGCTTGATGATGCTTCCAAACGGCGTTCAAGTTCCGCCTGTTGTTCTTCGGTCGGCGAAACGGCATCGGGAATAGTCGCCAGGCTGTCCCAAATATCTTCGGACAAGCCGAATCCGCTCGGCAGCCGAAAGCTGTAAAATCTCAGAAAGCCGGGTATTCATAACGCACAACGGATTAGGTTGTCGCCGAACTTCACGCGAGGGCAAAAGCAAAAAGAAAACATCAAGCGACTGAAATGACGTGGAGCAAAACACCGCGCAATTCGGCAAACGAAACAACAGCCGCGTTTTGCCCTCACGTCCATTGAATCGTCGGCGGTCGCCGTCATCTCCAGAGCGTTTTTCCGTTGCCGTGCGGGGGCGTGATACACTAGCGATTTTAATTATTATGTCCACAACCAAGCGCGCAAAAGTCAGAGCAGACAAGTTACCCGAAAAAGGTTCGACGACGGTCGAGCGCGGAATTTACCGCGTCAATTATCCGTCGCACAAAGGCATCAGAGCTTATCTGAAATTCAAAGACACCGAATATCAAAAAGTCTTCAACCTCAAAGGCGGCGAACGAAAAGCACTTGCCCAAGCCAGACGCTGGCGCAAGGAAAAACTGCGCGAAATTCAAAACTCGCCCGAAGCCCAAAATCCGCTGAGACCGATACAATCAAATAACAAAAGCGGCATCGTCGGAGTTCGGCGCGGCAAAACCGCTTGGAGCGCAACTTGGAGCGCGACGTGGACGGAAAACGGGAAACAATTTCATCGTTCGTTTTCGATTGACAAGTTCGGCGAAGAGGAAGCCTTTCGCCTTGCCCGTCAAGCCAGAGCCGAAGCTGAAAAACGAATCTACGGACAAGTTTTTCAGGATGCGCTCAAAAGTAACGAGCGTTGATTGCCGTCACGAAACAGCCGGACGCTTGAAATAACGCGGGGCAAAATCGCCGACAAACAGGCTAAGGGAAACGGACAAGCCAAATAAGAAAGTCGCTGTTGTCACCTCCACGTCCATTGAATTGTTATGCGGCGGCTGGTTGAGGTGCTGTGTCGAGTATAAAATATTCCCGCTGCGCCTACTGTAAACGCCGCAATTCGCTTTGCGCCTGCCATTTCGTCCACTCGAAGACCATTGATGGATTCGCTTCGGCAAATTTGACGCTCGTCTCAAATTCGCGCCTGGCTTCGTCCGGTCGGCTGCGGCGGCTGAAAGCCACTCCCAAGGCGAGATGCGGGCGCGGGTCGTTCGGCGCGAGTTCGACAGCTTTCAGTCCGTCCGCGACGGCTTCGTCAAAACGATTCAAGCCGATGAGCTGCTCGGCGCGGCCGGCGTAACTTAAAGCGGCGACGAGCGGAACTTCAAAACGCCCGCGATAAACGAAAATGCTGCCGCCGATAAGCGCAATCGGCTCGGTTTGGAGAAACGGCGCGTATTCATCGCCGCCGAGCGGCGGCAAAACCGCTTGGCTCAAGAAAATCGTGCCTTCGACGATTGGCGGCACCGGTTCGGCAAGCTGCTCGGTGTAATTCCAGCCGTTATCGTTCGGCATCAAACGGCAAGGCTGATAAGCGCGAACTATCTCGCCGTATCCGAACGTCGCAATCCGGCAATCGCTGACGTTTTCCCGCATAAGATACTCGCTGACGAGTTTGTAATTCTGTCCCCATTCAACATTGGAATCGCCCAAAAGATGATGCGTACTGCCCGTGCCGCCCCAAAAATCGTTGGCGAACGCGAGATAATTCGGAGCCGTGCGAACTGCCGCGACCGCGTGAAAAATCAGCAGCGCAGTCAAAACGTAAAATGCGATTCGGTGTTTCCGGCTCCAATAACAAATTCCGGCGGCGGCAACACACACGAAAAAAGGATAGACCGGCAAAATATGCCGCACGCCGATATTCAAGCCGGAGGTCAAACTAATGCCAAAAAAGACGAGCGCGGGCAGCAGCAGAAACAGCATTTCGCGCCGGCGCGTTCGGTAAAGTCCAATCGTCAGCAAACCCAAAGCCAGCAAAACGAGCAAAGCAACGCTTGTTTTAATTGAGAACGCGGCGGGAAAATAAAACCAGCGAGCCGTCGGATAAACTTTGCCGAACAAAAACATCGGACGGTCGCCTGACCGCATTATGAAAAACAAACCGGCAGCGTAGGATTCGGGAAAAATACGAGTGACTGTTCTCAGCGTTTTCAAGACGGGCGAGTTGATAACTTCCGGCGGCGCACCAACAAAAAACTCTTCGATCAAAACGGGCGGACGCGAGTCGTTCGGCACTGCGTCATAGCGAAAACCGTAAAAAGTCCACAGCACCACGAATCCGATGAAAACAATTCCGACGAAAGCGGCGGCGCGGCGCGAAATGCGGCGGAACGCACCCGTTTCGATTTCCGTTCGACGCGAAAGAAAGAAATCGGCGATAAAAAGTAAAAACAAAACGGGTAAAATCAAAAGACCCGAATGTTTTGCCGCCAAAGTTAAACCGATGGCTAATCCAACCAGCGTCAGACGAAACACCGTCGGATGTTTCAGGTAGCGAAAAAGCGCATAAACGGCGGCGAACATCGTCGCCGTCAAAGCCATATCGGTTGTCACGAGCGAGCCGTGCGCGATGAAGTTCGGCTCAAACGCCAGCAACGCCAGCGCGACAATCGCTTCCCGGTATCCGAACATTTCCCGCGCCGCCAGAAAGACCAATGCCGCCAGCAGCAAACTCATCAACGCTGCCGATAACCGCGCCGGAATAACAACGCTGTCCGGGTTATTTTTCACCAGAAAAAGATTTCCGGCGAGATAACTGTCGTCCTGCGAAGTAGCTTTTGAACCGCAATCCCACGACGGTTGAATCAAGTCTTTTGAAACGAGCGGTAGCGCAGCCAGTAATTTTAAAAGCGGCGGATGTTCGGGATTGATACCGAAATCGCCGCACTGCCAGTATCGGTATCCGGCTAAAATATGCGGCGGCTCGTCAATCGTCGCGCTCGTGCGTGCGGCGTGGAACCAAAGTTGAAAGGCGAAAATTCCAAAGAGCAGCGAAACGCCGAAGATATACAAACCACGTCTGGATTTTTCGTCAATCGGAAACGGGTTTGCGGAATTCTCTGCCGCTAAATTTAAATTTGCCGGATTTTGCATAAAGACTTCAACTTACAAAATTCTACGCGATGCGATCAAAATTAGCCGCGTAACGACTGAGATGATGTGGGCAGAACATCGCGCAAGTTGGCAAACGAAACAGCGTCCGTGTTCCCCCCCCCTCGTCCATTGATTTGTTCGACAGCCCGTTATTCTCCGACAAGTTTTAACGCTTCTTCA
>JAYVGL010000369.1:0-3313 GCA_043772175.1 Pyrinomonadaceae bacterium
CCGATAACGGTCGGCAGATTCGGCAAAGTATCCAGATGATCGAGAATGATTTTCATCTGTAAATGCCGGTGTTTGCGCGAGGAATGCGCGTCGAGATGAACGGTGACGGCGCGGAAATTTCCCGCCGGATGTTCGATGTCGGCGATTAAAGCGCGTAAATATCCGAGCCGTTTCTCCTTGCCCCACATTTTATCTTTCCCGTTCGGCAGCGCGACGGCGTGAACATTTTTCAAAGGGTATTTCGAGAACATCGCCAAACCGTGCAGCGATTTCGTGTTCTCTTCGGCGACTTCGGATTCAACCCCGCTGCCTTTCTGTAAAGCGATGTAAACCGGCGCGAAGGCGTAATTTAATTCCAGTTCTCTTGCCAATTCCCGCGCCACGAAACGATTGCCGCTGCGCGCCATTCCGTGATCGAGTTCGGTCAGCAAAAGCAAATCTCTGTTTTTCAAATCAGCGTGATTTTTTAAAGCGTTGACGATTCCTTCAAAACGATTGCCGCGTTCGATGTTCCACGCCAACGCACTAACTTTATCGGAAAACCCATCCGCTGACGCAGACGGTTCTGACTCGTATGCAAAGTTTTCCTGCACAACGGCGTTCAAAATTCGTTCGACTTCCGGTTTAATTTCACTGTAAACGGCGGATTTTTCCAGTTCGGCGGTTGATTCAAACTTCAATAATTCGGGGAAAAAGCGGTCGAGTTGATGATCGAGAACGGCGGGCGACACAGCGCGAAAATCAATATTAGAAACCATAAAAAAAGATCGGCTACAATAATTTGTGCGACAAACATTTATTATACGATATTCAAATGCCGAATGCTTTTTCTTCGTTCAGAGTCCACGCTTGAGCGTGTGTTTTCCGACCGCGAAGCGCGGCGGAAAAGGCAAACTCAAGTTTGGACTCTGAACGAGGAGCGAAACCACCGAAACTTCAATCGTCGTATCTTTCCCTGACCGGCGCGACCATTAGAAAATCCCGCGTCAATCTTTCGGCGTAAATGTTCAAAAGTTCGCTGATTCGTTCCTGTTTCGGCGAATAAAAAATCATCCCGACGTGTTTCGGTTTCGACACCCGATAGACGATTTCTTCATCAATATAATGCGAAGTGTCGGGCGCGTCGTCTTTGGCTAAACACAACGCCACGCCCGCGAAATCTTTCCGCAATTTCGGTGCTTGGTATGGATTTTCCTTCGTTGCGGTTTCTAATTTCGCCCATTCGCGCCACAGATTGAAACCGCTCGCCTGCTCTAAAACATTGGCGATATATGCGCCGCCGACGCGACACGCGACTTCCAAAAGATAGTATTTGCCCGTCGCCGAACACTGCAAAAATTCGGCGTGTGAAACTCCGCTTTGGTATTCAAAACCTTGCAGAAGTTTTACGTTCAGTTTCTCCAATTCCTTTCTCACTTTCGATTTATAGGAGACGATGGAAGTCGTAAAAACTCCGCCTTGATTCGTCACGGCGAACGGCGGTGTGCCGTATTCGCTCACGCCCGCCGCGACGATTTTCCCGTTCGAGACGACCGAATCAACGTGATAAACCTTGCCTTCGATAAAGCGTTCGATCAAAAACTGCGACGGATGATCGCGCCACGTTCCGCGATTGTCCAAATCGGTTAAAACATCCCAAACCTGTCCCGCCGTTTCGCATTTTCTAATGCCGAATGCCGAAACTTCGGTGCGCGGCTTGACGATCCACGGTGCGGGAACTCCGGTCAGAAACTCGTTTATCGCCGCCGGATTAAACGCGCCGACGAATTCGGGACACGCGATGCCGATTTCCAGTGCGAGATTTCGCATCCGCAATTTGTCGCGGAAACGCAGACCGAAACTGCTGGAAATGCCTTCGATCTGCAAATGTTCACGCGCTTTAGCGGCGGTCAAAACGTCGAATTCGTCTAAACCGACGATGCGGTCAATCGGCTGAACTCCGGCGATATTGGCAACCGCGCGAACGTAATCTTCCGGCACGGCGTGGCGTTCAACCGTTTTAACATCGCTCAAACTCGTCCACGTCCACGGATAATCGAGCAAATCCCGGCGCGTTACGAGCGTCACCTGCCAGCCCGCATTCTGACATTCTTCCAGAAATTCGTTTCCCTTGTGTTCGCTCGCAATGCAGACGATGTGTTTTTTCATATTTCTAAATTTAGAATTCAGAATTAGTCGCGCTTTTAATTTGGAATCTGGAATTTGAAATCTGCGATTTGGAATTCCGTTTTCTCCAAACCCGATTTTATTTTGCGTCGAAAGAATGGCACAATTTAACCGTTCAGACAACAAAAAGTTATTATTTCGACACTAACAAATAGACGCAATAACTGGCAAATTCAGGTAGTTTAGGAAACGGAGTGTAAACGTAATGGGCGAAATAAACGCGATAGATTTAGTTTCAAATTTGATTATTTATATGGTCGTGCTGCTGCTGGCGATTTCCGCGCACGAAGCCGCACACGCCTGGATGTCCTTGAAATACGGCGACGACACGGCGTATCTGCTTGGTCGCGTGACTTTAAATCCGGTCGCGCATACCGATCCGGTCGGGACGCTTTTACTGCCGATTTTAAGTTTCGTTTTCGGAGCCATCGGCGGCGCATTGGGCGCAATTCCACTAATCGGCTGGGGCAAACCGACTCCGGTCAATCCGCGCAAATGGGCGAATTACAAACAGGCGAACGTGATGGTCTCAATCGCCGGAATTTTAGCAAACATTTTTATTGCCGTCGTCAGTTTTACGATTTTTAAGATTCTATTAACTTATCAAATTCTCACCTTTGGGAATATGCAGGAAGGCATCCCGAAGATTTTTTCGACTCTGCTTTATTACTTGATTTTCCTTAATGTTTCGCTGGCGATTTTCAATCTGCTGCCTTTTCCACCGCTTGACGGAAGCAAAGTTTTATCAACTTTTCTGCCCGCCAGATTTCAGCCGATTCTCGATATGATGGAGCAATACGGATTTCTGATTTTGATGGCGTTAATTTATTTCGGCTTGATTCGTCTGATTATGACTCCGGTTTTCGCCCTCGTTTATTATCTTTTAGCTTTATGAAAAAACGCATTTTCAGCGGAGCGCAGCCGACGGGCAGTTTGCACATCGGCAATTATCTCGGTGCGCTCAAAAATTGGGTGGCGTTGCAGGACGAATACGAAAGTTACTTCTGCATCGTTAATCTTCACGCCGTTACATTGCCGCAGAATCCTGAAATTTTGCGGCAGAAAACTTTGGATTTGGCGCGGATTTATCTTGCGTCGGGCATTAATCCCGAAAAATCTACGATCTTTATTCAATCGGACGTTTCCG
>JAYVGL010000370.1:0-4277 GCA_043772175.1 Pyrinomonadaceae bacterium
GTGATTAGCTGCTTCAGCGCAAAAAAAAATCTAACCGACGAAACATTACTGCAAATATTCGCCGCCGTCGGCAGCAACATCGGACAATTCATTAAACGCGAACGCGTCGAAAGCAGTCTGCGCGTGTCCGAAGAAAGTTTTCGGGCGTTTATGCAAGCCTCTTCACAGGCGATCTGGACGACTGATGTTCAGGGACAAAATCTCGAAGCCTTCGGCTGGTGGGAAAATCAAACCGGACAAACGCGCGAACAATCGGCGGGCGAGGGTTTTCTGGAAGCGATTCACCCGGACGACCGCGAGCAGGCGAGAACCGTTTTGGAAACCGCGATGACGACCGTCAAATTTTTTGAAACCGAATGCCGAATTTCCGACCGGAACGGTGAACACCGGCATTTCGCTCTGCGCGGCGTGCCGGTTTTTAATGCGGATGACAGTTTTCGTCAATGGATTGGCACGTTAACCGACATCACCGACCGCAAACTTGCCGAACAATCGTTAATAGACAGTGAAGGAAGATACCGTGCTTTAGTCGAAGCGACTTCGACCGTTGTCTGGCGAACGACGGCGGCAGGCGAATTAATTTCTGTCAGCGCGGTTTGGGAAACGGTCAGCGGGCAGCGCGTCAAAGAAATACTCGGTTCGGGCTGGCTCGACGTGCTTCACCCGGACGACCGCGAAAAAACAATTAAAATTTGGCAAAATGCGCTCGTCACCAAAAAAAATTACGAAACCGAATTTCGCGTTTTGACGATTAACGGCGAATATCGCTGGTTTGCGGTGCGCGGCATTCCTATTCTGAACGGCGACGGCGGCGTGCGCGAATGGGTCGGGGCGAATACCGATATTCACGAGCAAAAACTTGCCGAAGCAAAATTGCGCGAAAGTCAGGAAGTTCTTTCGCTGGCGATGAGCAGCAGCCGGATGGGAGTGTGGTCGCGCGATTTGACGACCGAAACGGTTTATTGGAGCGCACAACTCGAAGAACTTTTCGGACTTGAACCGGGAATTTTTTCCGGCAACATTAACGGTTTTTATGATTATGTCTATACCGAAGACAAGGAAAATTTGAAGCGTGAAGTTCAAAATGCGCTGAACGAATGCCGCGATTACCTCGTCGAATTCCGGTTTCACCACACCGACGGCTCTCTGCACTGGATGGAAGGGCGCGGGCAAGCCGTCTATACGGACGACGGCAAACCGAGCAAAATGTACGGCATCGGCATTGATATTACCGAACGCAAACTGGCGGAAGCCGAGCGCGAACGTCTTTTGGAAAGTGAACAGCGGGCGCGTGAGATTGCCGAACGCGCCAATCATTCCAAAGACGAATTTATCGCGCTCGTGTCGCACGAACTGCGGTCTCCGCTCAACGCGATGCTCGGCTGGACGCGCATTTTGCAGAAAAAAAAGGCGGATGAAAAGACGACCGAATACGCGCTCGATGTCATCGTCAGAAACGCGCTTTCACAGTCGCGGCTGATCGAAGATTTGCTCGACATCGCCCGCGTCGGCGGCGGCAAACTGCGGCTCGAAGTAAAACCGACCGAAATCGTGCCGATTATTAAAGCGGCAGTGGAAATTATCAAACCGACGGCGGATGTTAAAAATATCCGCATCGTCGAATCGCTGGATGCGACGGCAAATTTTATTTCCGGCGACGACGACCGTCTGCGGCAGATTGTTGAAAATCTGTTGTCGAATGCCGTCAAGTTCACGCCCAAAGGCGGTAAAATTGCCGTTTCGCTCAAACGGAAAGATTTTCAAGCGCAGATTATCGTCAGCGATACGGGACAGGGAATTCCTGCCGACTTCCTGCCGCAGATTTTTGAACGCTTTAAACAAGCCGACCCTTCAACGACGCGGCGGCACGGCGGTTTGGGGATAGGTTTGTCGTTGGCGCGGGATTTGGTAGAATTACACGGCGGCACGATTTCGGCGCAGAGCGACGGCGACGGAAGCGGCGCGACATTTATCGTTACTTTGCCTTTGCGAACGGTAAAGCCGATCAAACAAAATTCAGATGCGGAGGGGAAAATGAGTTCACAAGGGAAATTAAGCGGTTTTTGGATTTTGGCAGTGGACGACGAAGCGGATGCCCGCGAAATTGTCTCGTTTATGCTGCAGATTAACGGAGCGAAAGTGACGACGGCGAACTCGGCGGTCGAGGCGTTGGAAATTTTGAACGACTGTAACGGGCGGCTTCCCGACATTCTGCTTTCCGACATAAGTATGCCTTTTGAAAGCGGTTACGCTCTAGTTGAGAAAGTTCGCGCTTTGCCGTCGAAAAATGGCGGGCAGATTCCGGCGGTCGCTTTGACGGCGTTCAACCGTCCCGAAGACCGCGAAGCCGCGTTTGAAGCCGGATTTCAGAAACATCTCGGTAAACCCGTTGATATGGACGCGCTCATCGAAGCCATCATTGAAACGGCGGGCGTGAAGCAAGTCTAGAATTCGAGATTCAAAATTCACGATAAATCTTGAATCTTAAGTTGTGTTGTTTCGCGTGAAATCGCGGTATAAGAAATATTGAGAATACGAGAAGAAGATTCGATGCCCAATGACAAAGACACCGCCCTCGCTTCACAACGAAAATACTTCGGCAACCCGCAAGGTCTGGCTCAACATTTATGCACAATTTGTTTGAATTAAATCGGTGTCGTGCGCGAAGTTTTTATTATTCTCGACAGATTTTCAACTTTCGATGTCGGCCTTCGTTTTCTTAATTTGCTGCCGTCGGCAACGCTGCTCAAATTGACTAACACCAAAAACGGCAAGGCAGTGTGTGAGATGCTCTTGCGCTGGCTGCTCGACTCGCGTCCCCTCGATAGTTCGGAAGCGGCGGCTCCGGGAAGTAGAGTGGGGCATTGAATTGAAGCGACTAAAAGATGCGGTTGACAACTCATCTCCGCAAAATGATGGAGAAAATCCGTACTACACGATTGACGCGGGCATCGTTCTTGAGTCTGAAGCAATAGCAATTTTGGACAAAATCGCACCGTTATACTTTGCCAAAGTCGGCGAAAAATTTAACGTCAACAGCGGAACCAGAAACTCTTATCGTCAGGCAGATGCTATGTATGATGTTTATATGAACAGAGATAGAACTTTTTCGCTTTATAAAAACAAAACAGCAGTCAACGAATTAATTGCCGTAATTAAAAAGGGAGAATCAAGGGTGATAACCGTTCATAAAGATGACCGGCATAATTCAAAACTATTTTGAACAAGGTATCTTGATGCCAGGTCATCAGAGAGCCGGAGCGATTGATATTGATATTAACGGTGATACCGGCATAAAAGAGATGACTTCCGCGCAGCGAAAGATAATGATGGATATAGCCGCCAAAGTAACAGGTTTTCCGGCGTTATTAGAAAAAAGTCCGCCGCATATTCATATCAAGTTCAAATAGGAGGTTTACTGAAATAATGAAACACAAATTGATGCCGATGCTTTTAATTTTGTTGTTTAGCGCGTGTGGTTTTACTCAATCCATCCCAGTAAACAGTCCGACCCCGATAACTCGAACAAATATTAACGAATCTTCTGGTAAAAAACTTGATTCAGGTTTCAAAGATAATCAAGCAGAATCCTCAAACAAACAAGATTCGTTTGAATGTGTTCGTGCAACGCCGGAATCAATTCTTAAAAAAAGCACTTCGTTGAATCAAACTTTACACTTCGTAAAAACGAACAATATCCGTTTCAGATGCTTGGACTTGAAACGGCAAAGTTTAAAAATGGCGACCAACTGAGTATAGAAAATATCGGATGTGAAAATTATACTTTGGTTTTTCGTTTTGAAACCGAAAGGTTTTTCGGTCAGGTTAGCCGCACAAAATATTGGTATCAGGCGGCTTTTCAATTAATCGAACAGGCAAAGAAAGGTATTGCTGATGACAGTGGTTTAGTAAGAAACGGCATTAAAGCACTGAGTTTTTATATTCGTAAGAACAAAAACCCCGAATTCGATGAAGAAATTGAGTTCGGCGGCAAAGAAATCAGAAGCGTCGTAACAATCAGCAAACCGATAAAACGACGCGGAAATACTGTTGAAATAGAAATTACTTTCGGCATTGGACCATTGTAACTTTTCGCCAATAGCGGCAAATCAAAAAGATATTTGTCTCTTAAAAGAGGACAAAAACGGGTTGGTGTCGGGTTATCAACGGATGTTATAAACTTGGTGTTTATCTTATAGATATGCCCATAAATGAGTTCGTGCCGAATTTATTATGTGAACAAAAAACGTCAGACCCAAAAGTGAGAATTCCAAATT
>JAYVGL010000371.1:0-2519 GCA_043772175.1 Pyrinomonadaceae bacterium
TTTCCGCCGTCGTATGAACTCCTAATTTGCCGAATATCCAATTCCAAGCCGGTTCGGAAACAGCCTTTTCAAATTTCAAAACCGGCTCACCCAAATGACTATTGATGAACTCGACGATTAAAGGCGTGTGTTCGCCGCCGCCCTCTGCAAATAAAAACATTCTTATAATTCCCTGCCGTTAAAAAATGATGAAAATAATCGTATCAGACCTTCGATGACAATCGCTAAAGCAAAACTCGCCAAACCCGCGATTACGGCAACGACCGGGATCGTGTGCGTCAAAAAAACTATCGTCAAAATCACGCCGAGCGTCGCATATCTGGCAAAATATCGAACTGCTAAAAACCTCGGCGGTGTTCCGTGTGCAATCGCGGCATCGAACAGTTTTTTCAACGAAACCTTTAACCACCAATAATTGATTAAAGACAAAATGCCGCCCAAAATAATGCCTGATCCGAATTCGGATGAAACAAAAATAAATCCCGCAAGGCTTCCGAAAATCGTCACCGCTGCCATCGTCACTAAAATTCGCCGGTGCGAAAGCGCAGGCGTTGATTGTTCTATCTGGCTACTGTCGGGAAACTCGCTCATTGCGAAACTAAGATTTTACAAAGGATTGGCGGAAATTTCAAAGCGTCAGCGGGATTTTGTGCATTTTTTCTCAAATTAGTCTTTATCCTTGAAAAGCTGCGAAGTCGTTCTGAAAAACTGGATAAAGCCGATAATCGAGCCGAGAATGATGCCGCCGACTTTTCCCCAGGGCGAAGTTCCGAACAGTAAATCGGCGAACCAGCCGAGAATCAAGGTGAAAACAATCGCGCCGAAAAGGATAATCGCCGCCGAATAAGCCAGACCGCTTTTGCGAATCGTTTCGTCGGGCGACTCGGATTGGTACGGACTTTGCGAAAAAATTTCGTAACCGTAGTTTTTTACTTCTTTCTTTTCGGCGGGCGATTCGTAGTCTACGGCTTTGTTTTCAGCATCAAAAAACGGCAAACTCGCTGTTTGATCGGCGTTTTCAGCGTTCAGAGTTTCGATTGTTGTTTGGAAATTGATAAAATCAGCCGCGTCTTTCCGACTTTCCGAAACATCTGGCGCGTCAGCCTTCAACTCGGAAATCTCAAGCAAATCCGCTTCGTCTTCGATTCGAGCGAACGGCGCGGCAAATTCGTCAAAATCTTTTTTATCCGCCGCTTTTTCGTCAGCTGATTGTTTCGTAATTAAAGAATCGTCTTCGTCAGCGTCAAGGAAATTTTTAATCATCGCCTGTTTTCTCCAGCGTTTAGTAAATCGGCTGAAATTTTATTAAACGCGATTTTTGCCGTGTCTGCAAAGCGTAATCAGGCGGCGAACGATATTTAGCGACTATTTTTGCTTGCCGGTTAAATCGCTGAACAGTTTATTTTGCACTTCCGCGTTGCTCAAAAGAACATTGTGCGTCGCACAGGCGAAAGAGGCTTCCTGAATTGTCAGTGCCGCTTTATATTCGCCCTGCATTCTCGCCCCGACCAGGCTGGAAGTCAAAAGCGAACGCTGAGTGACCACGCCGTCGCCCAAAGCGTAAAGCACACCTTCCAAATCTTTGCCCGAAACCTTCGTGCCGTCGCTTCGTTTGAAACCGACGGCACTGAGTATCGTCCGCCAACCGGCTTTCTTTTCATCACGAACAATAACCACACCATCGAGCGTCGGCTTACAGTCTGCGCCGAGAATATACATCGAAACCGGAGTTTTCGCGGTGATGTTGGCATCCAAAGCATCGTGAAAACGCTTGGCGCGATTCAGCACGACGCGAAAATATGTTTTCGCCACTGCCTGTTCCTGAATGCTGAATTCTTTGGTAAATTTAGGATCGGTATAGGCTGCCCAGCCGTATTTTTCCCACGTCGCCGGATTATAAAGATCAACTTTTAAAGGTTTCAAGTTTTCGTCGTAAGCCCGCAGAGTTCCGCTCGTCGGCAAAAGCTGATAAATCGCCGGAATCGTGAACATATCGAATTTCGTGATGCTTTGGATAAACGGCAGATTGATGCGCGTGATGCCGTAACCGTTCAGCAGTCCGCTCAACGAAGGAACCGAACCTTCGTTCGGCGTTCCGACCAGAAAAATTTTGTTGATAGATTTCGCGCCCGCCCAGGTCGGCACGATGCGGCGCGAGTCGTTGGGCAAATCCTTGTCGCCATACATCGCGGCGTAACGCGCAATTAAACCGCCCATCGAATGCGCGACGATGTTAAATTTCAAATCGGGACGCTTGAGTTTGATTTTCAAAGCGTTGATTTTGCTTATTAAAAGCCGCGCACTTTCGACATTATCGCGCCGCCAGTCGTATGGAAAAACGTAATAAGTATCCTGAAAACCGTTCGCCGTCGGTGTGTCCCAATTCCCTTCTTCATAGGAACCGGGAATTTTCAGAGACGCAGCGATGCTTTGATAAATCTCGGTTTCGGGCAGGAATTTCAGATATTTAATGTTCCGCAAAATATCGCCGGCGACCAGATTATCTCTGTTTGCCGCCA
>JAYVGL010000372.1:0-7794 GCA_043772175.1 Pyrinomonadaceae bacterium
CAAAATATATTCGCGGATGCTCGACATCGCCAGATAACATTCGAGTTTTTCGGTTTTGTCCTGAAAGCTCGTGTTTTTTGAAAAAATGTCGAATGAAACGGTCGGATTCGTCAGCATATCGCTTTCTTTATCAACGAATTGCGGTTCGCCGCTGACGACGACGACATCGGGATAGCAGATGTGTCTGGCATCGAGTTTGACGGGCATATCGTTAATGTAAATCTCGCATTTCTGCCCTTGAATGCGGCTGCCGATGGCGATGGTGACGTTCGCCGCGATCATATTGTTCATCCGGTTCGAGACGGAGTTTGCCAGGAGTTTGACGTTGGTAAATTCTTTTTTGCCGGTGTTCGGACGCTCCGGTTTCAAATGCCCTTCGTTTGTTTGATTTAATTCTTTTTCGCTCATAATGCTTCCTTTTTTGAAATTTGGTAATTTTAATTCAGGTTGGATTTCTAAAAGGGGAAAGCCGTCAAGGTCTGGTTTCGACGACCTCTTGATTACTGCAACCTGGACTTAACTTTAAAATATGTTGATCAAACTAGCAACTTTGGCGGAAAAAACTTTCTCGACGATCACGCAGGGCGACGGCGAAACGATGATTGCGGGCGCGGCGGGATTGGACATCGCCGAAAGCGGAGAAGTAACTTTTCTGGCGAATCCGAAATATACGCCGCAGATTAAAGACACGAAAGCGAGCGCGATTTTCCTGAACGATGCGGAGCAAACCGAACGCTCCGATGTCGCCGTTCTGCGGACGAAAGACCCTTATCTGGCTTACACGCGAGCCTTGCGGCTGTTTTTTCCCGCGCCCGTTTTTGTGCCGTTCGTTCACCAATCGGCTTCGATTGACGAAAGCGCGTCGGTCGCCTCCGGCGTTTCGATTGACGCATTCGTTTCCATCGGAAAAAACTGCATCATCGAAAGCGGCGTGAAGATTTTCCCGAACGTCACGATTTACGACAACGTAAAAATCGGTGAAAATTCGGTGATTCATTCGGGCGTTTCGATTCGTGAAAATTGCGAAGTCGGCAAACGCTGTATTATTCACAACAATTCGACCATCGGTTCGGACGGCTTCGGTTACGCCAAAGACGAAAATAAAGCGTGGCTGAAAATTCCGCAAACCGGCAGAGTCGTTCTCGAAGACGACGTGGAGATCGGCGCGAATACGGCGATTGACTGCGCTTCGGTCGGCGAAACGCGCATTAAAAAAGGCGCGAAAATTGACAATCTCGTTCAGATCGGACATTCCTGCACGATTGAAGAAGACGCTTTGATTTGTTCGCAAGCCGGACTCGCGGGCAGTTCCGTGATCGGCAAGCGGGTGATTCTAGCTGGACAAGTCGGCATCGCCGGACACTTAAAAGTCGGCGACGACGCAGTAATTACGGCGAAGTCGGCGACGAGCCACGATGTCGAAGCGGGCAAAATAATCTCCGGCATTCCGGCGTTCGACAACCGCGACTGGCTGCGCTCGATTGCCGCGTTCCGGCGTTTGGGCGAAATGGCGCGAACGGTGCGGGCGTTGGAAAAACGCCTCGCCGAATCGGAAGGCGGAAAAGTTTGAAAATTCGCGTCAAGTGTCGCCCGCCGTCGCTGCCGGCACAACCGACGAACTCGCCGCACCGTTCGCGCTGCAGCACGAGATGAAACCGCCGGTTCAGCGGATCGGTGAAGATGATTCTGCACGAACCGGTCAAGCGTTAAAACGAGTCCGAATTCGACGGTGCTTTGCTATTTGTCGCTTGAATTCTTATCAATTATTCTCATCGTGTCGCGGGCGATCAGCAGTTCTTCGTTGGTCGGAACGACGTAAACCTTGAGCCGCGCCGCGTCCCGGCTGATGATTCCTTCGCTTCCTTTGACGAATTTTTCGTTAAGTTCCGGTTCGATTTCAATTCCCAGCCACGACAATCTTTCGCCGATCAAAGCGCGAATTTCCGGCGCGTTTTCGCCGATGCCGCCGGTGAAAATTATCGCGTCCGCGCCGTTCATCGCCGCCAGATACGCGCCGATATATTTGGCGGCGCGATAGCAAAAAATCTCAATGGCGAGTTTGGCGCGGCGGTCGTTATTTTCGCGGGCTTCGGCGAGCAGTTCGCGCATATCGTTCGTCAAACCGGAAATGCCCAGCAAACCCGATTGTTTGTTCAGTAAACTCTCGACTTCCGCAACGGTCAAGCCTTCTTTGGAAGCCGCAAATTCGATGATCGCCGCGTCAATATCGCCGGAGCGCGTTCCCATCACCAGACCTTCGAGCGGCGTTAATCCCATCGAGGTATCAATCGAATTGCCGTTTTTAATCGCCGCGATTGAACAGCCGTTGCCCAAATGCAGCGTAATGACATTGACATTTTCTTTCGGGATATTCAGCAGAGTTCGGTAACGATAGGCAACGTAGCGGTGCGATGTGCCGTGAAAACCGTAGCGGCGAATTTTGTGGCGGCGATAAAGCTGATACGGCAGCGCGTAAAGATAAGCGTGTTCCGGCAACGTCTGGTGAAACGCCGTATCGAAAACGGCAGCCTGCGGAATTCCCTGTCCGAAAATCTCGCGGGCGGCGTTGATTCCTTTGATGTTCGCCGGATTGTGCAGCGGCGCGAGTTCGATGCAGTCTTCGATGCCCCGCAAAACTTCATCGGTAATCAAAGCCGATTCGGTGAATTGCTCGCCGCCGTGAACGACGCGATGACCAACGGCGTGAATGTCGGCGAGGCTTTTGATTTCGTCAATTTCCGAGGCTTCCGAAATAATCCAGCGCACAATCGTCTCGACCGCCGATTTTATATCTTTGACGGGCGCGGCTGAACGCTGCGCGGTTTTTCCTTCGGCGGAGAAAGTGATGATCGCCGCCCCGCCGATGCGCTCGATTTGCCCGTGCGCCAGCCGTTTGTCCGTGTGCCGCGCGATACGCTCCAGATCAGTCACAATCAATTGAAATTTAAGCGATGAACTGCCGCAGTTCAGGACGAGTATATTCATCTGTCAATCTTGCGATAAATCGTCTGAAACGTCCATCTGTATTCTTAACGTGCAAAAAAGGGCTGTGACGAATGTTCGCCGCAGCCCTTTTTTGCAGGTCATTTAAAAACCTTTTGATTACTGCATCTGATTCGTGTTGTCGCCCGTCACCATCGGCGACGAACTGCTGGAAACGCTGTCGCTGACGAGCATTCCGTCGCTCACCAGCATTCCGTCGCTCACCAGCATTCCGTCGCTCTGCATCAAACCGATGTTATACAAATTGCTCGACGGCATAAACAAGCTGCCGGATTTGAGCCGCGCTCTCGAACTGATGCTGAGATTGGCGACCGTATCGCTGACGAGCATTCCGTCGCTCACCAACATTCCATCGCTGACGAGCATTCCATCGCTGACGAGCATTCCATCACTGACGAGCATTCCGGTTCCGTATATCTTTTGATATTTGGTAATCAAACCCGTTCCCGTCAGCAAACCGTAGCCGGCGACGATGCCGCCCGACCATTGAAAAGTCGTGCCGCCAACGGTCGAAGTGTGGCGCGGAAGCAACGGAGTGTTGAGCATCGCCGCACCGAGCGCGGTCGTGTTCGTCAAATCCTGGCGAACCGATCTGGCTAGCCGAATCGAGCCTTCGACGTTCAATTCGCCCGCGCCCTGTTCGAGATGATTGAAGCCGGAAAGCGGCTGTGCCGTGTATTCCAAAATCATTTTAACCATATTCGGCGTGAGCTTCGGATTGGCTTGCAGCATCAAAGCGGCGGTTCCGGCGACGAGCGGCGTTGCCATCGAAGTTCCCGAAAGCGTCATCATCAATTCTTCTTTGTCGTTCCCGGCGACCGGCGTTCTCAGGCTGGGATTTACCGTCATAATGGCGTTTTTATCGCTGGCAACGGAAATCAGTTTGTTGCCCGGCGCGACCAAATCGGGTTTAATCTGGTGATCGTAATTTTTCACGCCGTTCGCGTTCGTATAGAACGAGCGCGTCGGACCGCGCGAGCTGTAAGTGGCGATGCCGTCGTCGCTGCGGGCATCGGTTCCGAAGGTGTTGGTCGCGCCGACGGTGATCACCGAAGGCTCGTTGCCCGGCGAATGAATTGCGCCGTAGATTTTTTGTCCGGCGGCGTTTTTGCCGTTGTTTCCGGCGGCGGCGACGACGACGATGCCCGCGTCAACCATTCTTCGGACGGCGCGGCAGAGCGGATCGTTGCGATACGATTCGATTGCCGGCGTGCCGAGACTCATATTGACGACGCGGATGTTGTAGGCGGCGCGATTGGCTAAAATCCAGTCAATGCCCTGGAGCAGTTTGGCGGAAGTTCCCGTGCCGTTCGCCTTCAGAACGCGGACGTTGATGATCTTGGCGTTCGTGGCGAGACCGACGTAATTGACTAACGAATTTTCGTCGCCGCCCGCGCTTCCGGCGGCGAGTCCGGCAACGTGCGAACCGTGTCCGTAGGGATCGGCGTTCGTGCCGCCTTCGCCGGTGAAGTCCATGCTTTTTACTACGCGGTCGTGGTTCTCGGCATCATTAAAGGATTTATGATTTTCATAAACTCCCGAATCCAGAACCGCGATTCCGATGCCCGTGCCGTCGAGCGAAGCGTTGCCCGTCTGCGCCCGCATCGCCGTCATTCCGGTTGTCGTGGCGATATGTCCGAGACTGCCGACTTCTTTGTTCAGCGAAAGATGCTTCGCGCCCTGTATTTCCGCGATTCGCTCGGCGGCGGCGATTGGCAAATCAACGACCATCACATTCAAACTCTCGATGCGGCTTTCGATATTGACGTTGTTGCGTTCCAGAACCGCCAGCAGTTCGGGATTTTTGATGTCGTCCGATTGCAGAATGACTTCAACCTTTTCGCCTTTTCCGGCACTGCCGATCAGTTCGCGCAATTCGGGCGAGAGTTTATCGCCGACGAATCCGTCCGCCTCTTCGGTGTTGAGTTCGACTTTACGAAAATGATTTTTTAAATCCGCGTCCGCCGAAATCTGTTCGTCGTAACCTTTCGAGTCGGCGGAACTGATAACGCGAATTTTTCCTTTGGCAACGGCGGCACGAAGATTGTCGGCGACGACCGCGCCGAACAACGGGTTATATTTGGCGAAGACGGCACTGTCTTCGACGTATAAAAAAGCGTTGCCCTTCGTTTTTTCGATTTGCGCCAACGCTTCCGACACTCGCGCCGAAACTTGTTCGGCGGCGACGGAATCGGCAAAAATTCCGCCCAGGTTTAATTTCAAGATGCGTCTGCCGCGCAGATTCGGCATCGCGCCGGTGTTCAAACGTCCGGCGAGGTTTTCGATCACCGCGTAGCCGTTCGTGTGGTGGCGGTCAACGACGATCACGCCGCCGCCGACTGCCGCGAGCGCGGCGGCGAGCTTGTCGGTTTGCTTTTCAATTTCAAAAGTCGGAACCGATACGCCCGCTTCGGTGCTTTGTGAAATATCCTGCAGATATTTTGAACTAAAATTGTTTTCCGAACCCGCTTTCGGCAGTTCCTGTGTTTTGCGGTTCGGTGTAGTCGTCTGCGCCCACGATACTGAAACCAACATTTGCGAAGCAATCACAAACGTGGAAAGAAGACCGGTGATTTTTTTTTGTTGTTTCATTTTTCGTTCTGTTTCGTTCCCTGTTTCTAAAGTTGTCGGAATAACTTCCGCCGTGCCTTTTTACAAGAAACGTGCCAGCCCGTTAAAAAAGGACGTTTTGCCCTGATTTATTGAGTTACGGTTAATTGTTTGTTCAAGATAACTTGACGCATCAATCAAAGTGAAAGGCGGCGGCATTCATTTTGACCGAAGGTAAGCGTTCAAAATGACGATAAAAAAAAACGCAAAGTCGAAAGCTGTTTCCGAATCTGCGCCTTTTTTACTTTCTGACTTTTGCCTTTTATTTCGTGATGCCGACCTGTCCGAGCGCGTAAGCGTAATCGAATGCGACTTCCTTTAATTTGTCGTAACGACCGCTTGAGCCGCCGTGACCCGCGCCCATATTGGCTTTGACGAGAATCGTGCTGTCGTTGGTTTTCATCGCCCGAATTTTCGCCGCCAGTTTTGCGCCTTCCCAATACGGAACCTGCGAATCGTTAACGGAAATTTCGACCAGCATATTCGGGTAAGACTGCGCTTTTACGTTGTCATACGGCGAGTATTTAATCATATAGTCGAAGGCTTCTTTTTCGTTCGGGTTGCCCCATTCGATATATTCGCCGGTCGTCAAAGGCAAAGTCGCGTCGAGCATCGTGTTCATCACGTCCACGAACGGAACCTGCGCGATTGCCGCTTTGAACAAATCGGGACGCATATTAACGACCGCGCCCATTAAAAGACCGCCCGCCGAACCGCCCTGAATTACCAATCGGTCGGACGACGTATATTTGTTTTTGACGAGCCATTCCGAAGCGTCAACGAAGTCGTTAAAAGTGTTTAATTTCTTAAACATTCGTCCGTCCTGCCGCCATTTTTCGCCGAGTTCCGAGCCGCCGCGAATGTGCGCGATGCCGTAAATCATTCCGCGATCAACCAGTGAAAGCCGCGCCGTCGAAAAACTCGGATCCATCGAAATTCCGTAAGAGCCGTAAGCGTAAAGCAGCATCGGAGATTTGCCGTCGAGTTTGGTTCCCTTTTTCATTACGATTGAAACCGGAACTTTTACGCCGTCGCGGACGGTCGCCCAAACTCTGGTTGTTTCGTATTTCGATTTGTCGTAGCCGCTGGGAATTTCCTGCTGTTTCAAAAGTTCGCTTTTCTTCGTTTTGAAATTATATTCGTAAGTCGAATTCGGCGTAATCATCGAAGCGTAACTGTATCTGATGACCGGCGTGTCGAATTCGACGTTGGTTCCCGTCCCGATGGTGTAAACCGATTCGGGCGTGGCGATGCGCGTCGCGGCGAGTTTGGTTTTCAAATCCAGTATTTTCAAGTATTCCAAACCATTTTCGCGTTCGGAGACGACCGCGTAATCTTTGAAAAAATCCACGTCGTCAATTTTGATCGCCGGATTGTGCGGAATAAAATCCGTCCAGTTTTTTTCCGACGGGTCGCTGACGGGCGCACGAACGACGCGAAAGTTTTCGGCGTTTCGGTTCGTCGTCAGATAAAATTCGCCGTTGTAGAAATCAACCGAATACTCGTGAGCTTTTTCACGCGGCAGAATCACTTTGAAGTCGCCCGTCGGCTGATCGGCGGGCAGATAACGCCATTCGCGCATCGTCGAAGCGTAGGAGGCGACGAACAGCATTTTTTTATCACGCGACCGACCGACGCTAACCCCGAAAAGTTCGTCCTTTTCGTCGAACAGCATTTGATTGTCGTTGGTTCCGACCGTGTGCCGCCAAACTTTATCGCTGCGTTTCGTTACGTCGTCCTCGATGCTGACGAACAGATATTTGCCGTCGCTCGACCATTCGGTCGAAGTTACGCGCTCGATTTTATCGGGCAAAACTTTTCCCGTCCGCAAATCTTTGATCTGCAAAGTGTATTGCCGATAGCCGGTTGCGTCGGTCGAGTAAGCCAGCAGATTGCCGTCGTCCGAGACATCGAACGAACCGATGGCGAAATACTTCAAGCCTTTCGCCATTTCGTTCTGGTCGAGCAGAAGTTGTTCGTCGTCGCCATTTTGTTTGCGCGAACGAAAATATGTCGGATACTGCTGACCTTCGACGGTTTTCGTGTAATACCAGTAATCGCCGTTTTTATACGGTACGCTCAAATCGGTCTGCTTGATGCGTCCGAGCATTTCGTCGTATAAATTTTTTTGAAACGCTTCGGTCGGCTTCATCACCGAAGTCGTGTAAGCGTTTTCGGCGA
>JAYVGL010000373.1:0-5544 GCA_043772175.1 Pyrinomonadaceae bacterium
AAATACGAGTTGGACGCTCGAACACCGGGAAAACGTCGTGATGGATTCGGACAAAACCGAGCATCTCAAAGAATTTGTCGGCGTTCTGGAAAGATACGTTTCGGCAATCGGCGTGCGAACTTTTGCGGAGTTGAAAGATTGGCAGGCGGAACGAATCGAACCGATTCTGTCGGCGTTTGAAAGGTATTCGACAAAACCGATTATCAATCTCGAATCGGCGATGCACCATCCGTGTCAGGCTCTTGCCGATATGCTGACGATTCGAGAGCGATTCGGGAAACACCGAAAAAAAGTTTTGCTGACGTGGGCGTGGCATCCGAAACCGCTTCCGATGGCGGTTCCGAATTCGTTCGCGCTCGCGGCGGCGCAGTTCGGACACGATTTAAAGATCGCGCACCCGAAAGGTTACGAACTCGACGCGGAATTGATGCGGGAAATCGAAAGGCAGACGAGCGAAAACGGCGGCAGTTTGGAAATCACAAACGAAGTTGCCGAAGCGTTTGATGATGTTGAAGTCGTCTACGCGAAAAGCTGGGGAAGTTCTCGGCATTACGGCGACGCGAACGAAGACATTCGGGAGCGGGAAATTTACCGTGACCGATGGATTGTTGACGCGGCGAAAATGGCGCGGACGAACGACGCGATTTTTATGCACTGTCTGCCCGTTCGCCGAAACGTGATCGTCACCGATGCGGTGATTGATTCGGCGGATTCGGTTGTTTTGGACGAAGCCGAAAATCGTCTGCACGTTCAAAAAGCGATTATGGCGAAACTGATAAATTAACAGGGTGGACAGGATTTACAGGATAATTTATCGGGCGATCAATGCGGAAGCCCGCACGAAGTAAGGGCGCAGACGATGAACGCCCTTACTTCGTGCGGGCTTCCGCAAAAAAAGTCGCACGAAATCGAAAACCGTTACAAATTCTAAAAACTCGAATCTTGTCCATCCTGTCTATCCTGTTAGAAATTTTTATGAACACCCAAAAACTTGATTTGCTCCGCGAAGCCCTGCCGTATATTCGTAAATTCAAAGGCAAAACTTTCGTCGTCAAATTTTCCGGCAAAGTTACCGAAGATAAGGAAAATCTCGCGTCGCTGGCGGAAGAATTAGCTTTGTTACATCAGGTCGGTATTAAAATTTGCGTCGTTCACGGCGGCGGCAAACAGCTTTCGGAATTGGCAGGAAAATTGGGCGTGGCGCAAACCGTGATTGACGGGCGGAGAGTAACGAGCGACGAAACTTTAGATTTGGCGAAGATGATTTTTGCGGGCAAAATCAACACCGAAATTCTCGCCGCCCTGCGCCGTCGCGGAACGGCGGCGGTTGGGCTTTCCGGCATTGACGGCAACATCGTTCATGCCGCAAAACGTCCGCCGAAAGAGATTCTGAATCGCCGCACCGGAATCAGCGAAACGATTGATTTCGGCAATGTCGGCGATGTTTTAAATATCAACGCGCATCTTTTAACCTTATTGCTAGACAGCGATTATATGCCGATTGTTTCTTCCCTGGGCGCGGATGATGAAGGGCAGATTTTTAACATTAACGCCGATACCATCGCCTCGGAAATCGCCGCCCAATTAAAAGCCGAAAAACTCGTTTTGCTGTCGGATGTCAACGGAATTTACCTCGATCCGAATAAACCGGAAACGAAAATCTCGCGCTTGAACGTCGCCGAAGCCGAAGATTTAATTAAAAGTGGCGCGGCGACGGGCGGAATGATTCCGAAACTGCAAAGTATCATCGCGCTTTTGAAACGCGGCGTAAAATCGGCGCACATCATCGGCGGCGCACAGCGCAATGCGCTTCTTTCGGAAGTTTTCACCGACCGCGGCGAAGGGACGATGCTCACTTCGGAAGCCGTTTGAATTTTCCCGAAAATCTCCTTGATTAGCTCGCGCCGAGACAATCAGTTAAACTGAATCTCTTTTCCGATTGATTTGAAAAGCGTCGCCGAATTCGACGTTGGCGGCATCCAACAATCTGCTGCGAAAGATTTTAAAACTATGGAATTAAAAACGCTTTTACTGCTGTTTCTAATGTGTGTCGGCGGCGCGTCGGCGCAAACCGAAAAGTCTGACAAAAACAAAAAACCGGCTGACGAAGACAAACCTGTCGCAATCGCCGTCAAAACCGCCGCGCCGCTCGAATTAGCGAAAGCCGCGCTTGCGGCGCACGGCGGCGAGAAGTTTAAGAGTATGAAAACGCTCGTTGTCATCGGCACGGCGGACGTTTCCGGGTCGCCTTCGATGACGTTTCCCGCCCCGTTTGTGATGACGTATTCGGGCGACAAATATCGTTTGGAAATAACGACTCCGTTTGTGCAGTTCAAACAAATTTACGACGGTCAGGAAACATATTCATCAGCCGGAGAAATCAGTCTGCCGCCGATCAATCGTCTCGGATTGCCGCTTCTGCCGAAAATCGAAGAAAAGGATTTTGTCGTCTCCGCCCTGCCCGAAGCGAAGAAGAAAAAAGCCGGTTTTCGCATTACTTCGCCCGAAGGTTTTTACACGGATTTTTTTGTAGATGCAAAAACCGGCGCGGTGAAAGGCTACGAAGCCAGTTATGAAGTAAGAAACCGAACCGTAACGACGGCGGTTGAAATTGATAAACTGCGCGAGGTCGAAGGCGTGAAAGTTCCCGAAAAATACGCGCAGCGTTTTGAGACCAACGGCTTGACGATTTACGCGAATTTCAAGGCGAAGGATATTTTAGTGAATTCGACGGTTGCCGATGATGTTTTCGTGATGGGCAAATAGTATCAAATGGAAAATGGATAACGGGTAATTTAGAATTTTCTAAATTACCCGTTATCCATTTTCCACTGATTAAACGCTCATTAATTCCTGTTCTTTGGTTTTGGCGAGTTCGTCAATTTTGGCGGTGTAAGCGTTGGTTAATTTCTGCACTTCATCCAATCCGTAACGCTCATTGTCTTCGGAAATCTCTTTATCCTTCGTCATTGATTTGATCATATCGTTCGCGTCGTGGCGAACGCCGCGAACAGCGACTTTGTGATCTTCAGCGATTTCCTGAACCTGTTTTACAAACTGTCGGCGGCGTTCTTCGGTTAGCGGCGGAATCGAAAGACGAATGACTTTCCCGTCGTTCGACGGATTAAATCCGAGATTGGCGTTGTTAATCGCCTTCTCAATCGCGCTGATTTGTCCCGCTTCATACGGCTGAATCGTCAGCATCTGCGGTTCGGGGGCGTTAACCGATGCCATCTGTTTCAACTGCGTCGGCACGCCGTAATAATCAACCATCACGCCGTCGAGAATCCCGACCGTCGCCCGTCCGGTTCGCACGTTGGTCAACTTGCGTTTTAAATCTTCGATCACCGCTTCCATATCCGGTTTGGTTTCGCTTAATACAATATCTACACTCATAATCTATCTATTTTCTAAAAGTTTTTTAAGTCGTTCGATTTCGCTTTTTAACCCACTATTTTCTTCGGTGAGTTCACCGACCGTTTCAGCAAGTTCTTCGGTTGTTTTCAGAAAGTCATTCGCTGCCGGATCGAACAATCGCAAAGTTTGGTCTTTAATGACTAATTCCAAATCCAGAACTTCGCTTTGCACTCGCCCGTTTTTCATTTCCATCGCGGCATACTCGCCGTTTTTCAGTGAGAGGGCGACAAAAGAGAAGTCGGATTTTACATCCAACGGGTTGAAAATAAAATACTCTTTCACACCGAGCATCGCATACAAAGCGCGTTTCTCAACGCGGTCTTTGCACCACGTTCCGCGTGAGGGAATTTCAATGACGACCGACGGCAAGATATCGTTTTCTTCCCAAGTTTTATAACTCGTGCGCTGGCGTTTCGGGATGCCGAAACAAACTATCACATCCGGCGAAATAACTTCCGTCGGTTCGCCTTCGACATAATGAAACATTATGTTTCCGGTAACATAAACGTCTTCGCGTTCAGCGAAAAACATTTCTAATGCGGTTCTTAAATTAATTAAAAGTCTCGCGTGAAAATCAGTTTCCGCCATCGGTTCTCCGTCTGATTCGGGATAGAAAATTTCACTTCCGCGTCTTGGCAGAACAGTTGCCGGAGATTTGACGTTGGTTTGCAGATTCATAACCTTATGCTATTGAATTTTACCGAGAAATCAAGAATATTTAGTTCGCTTTCTGTGCTTTGCCGCCGACCGAAACGAGCGTTCCAATCGTCAAATCGCCGCAAATCGCTTTCATAATATTGCCCGATTCGCGCATATTGAAAACCATAATCGGCAAATTATTGTCCATACAAAGCGAGATTGAAGAGGCATCCATCACTTTTAACTGCTTTTCGAGAACTTCCTGATAAGAGATTTTTTCAAACCGCGTCGCATCTTTATTTATCATCGGATCAGACGTATAAATGCCGTCAACTTTCGTCCCCTTTAAAATTATATCGGCTTTGATTTCCAATGCCCGCAAAGCCGCTGCCGAATCGGTCGTGAAAAACGGATTGCCCGTTCCAGCGGCGAAAATTACGACGCGACCTTTTTCAAGGTGGCGCATTGCGCGGCGGCGAATGAACGGTTCGGCAAGCTGCGGAATATCCACCGCCGACATTACCCGCGTAAAAACATTGAGCTTTTCGAGCGCGTCCTGAAGCACGACGGCGTTCATCACGGTTGCCAGCATCCCGATATAATCCGCGCTCGAACGATCCATATTGCCAGCCGATTTCGACACGCCGCGAAAGATATTGCCGCCGCCGACGACGATAGCGATTTCGACATCGAGTTCGGCGACGGCTTTGATTTCACGCGCGACAGCTTCGGCAACTTTGGTATCAATGCCGTAACTTTGTTCACCCATCAGGGCTTCGCCGGACAGTTTCAGCAGTATTCTTTTGTAGGCTGGCTTCATAATGAATGATGAATGATGAATGATGAATGGTGAATCAAAATTAGTCATTCACCATTCATCATTCACCACTAAATTAAGCGATCATTGACGCAACTTCCGACGCGAAATCGTCTGATTTCTTTTCGATGCCTTCACCCATTTTATAGCGCGTAAAGCGTCGAACGGAGATGTTTTCCTTGATCGAAGCGATTTTCTCCGTAACTAGTTCGCCGACGGTTTTACTTGGGTCTTTGACGAACGGCTGGTCGAGCAGAACATTGTCTTCGTAGTATTTGCCGACGCGACCTTCGATGATTTTGCCTAAAACATCATCAGGTTTGTTGGCGTTTTTCGGATCATTTCTCAACTGTTCGCGCAAAATCTCGCGTTCTTTGTCTAAAACATCCGCCGGAACTTCGTCGCGTTTGAGATATTTCGGATCAACGGCGGCGATGTGCATTGCGACATCTTTAACGAGTTGCTGAAATTCTTCGCCGCGAGCAACGAAATCGGTTTCACAGTTGACTTCGACCATCACGCCGACTTTTCCGCCCATATGGATATAAGAGCCGACCGCGCCTTCGGCTGTAACGCGACCCTCTTTTTTACCGGCGGTCGCCAATCCTTTTTTACGAAGAATCTCGACGGCTTGATTTTCGTCGCCGTTCGCTTCCACTAAAGCCGCTTTA
>JAYVGL010000374.1:0-3483 GCA_043772175.1 Pyrinomonadaceae bacterium
GCGCGGCGCGTCGGCGCGGACGACTTTCTGACCAAACCTTTTCAGTCAATCCGTCAACTGGTCAATAAAGTTTCCGGTTTGCTGAACGGCAAATCGAGCGGCACTTTCGGCGACGAAGCGGCGGTTATCAACAGTTTCGACGATACTTTGGAGATGATTCCGTCGGTTGAAGATAAGACGGCGACCGAAGATTTCGGCGATGCGGCATCAGACGACGAGATGATTGAAACGAGTCAAATCGGTAGTCTGCCGGTGAATGAAGCGCAAAAATTCGAGTCCGCGCCGGATTCTCAAACGCCTTACGAAGAAGATTTAAGTTTTGAAACGGAAGCGGCTGATGAAGATGCGGACAAAACTTCGACGACGGAGAATTTGTCGGAAAGCGCATTTTTGTCCGAAGAAAACACCGACAAAACCGCCGACGATTCGACGATTGACGAAGTGGAATCCTTGCCGCGTCACGAAAATATCTACGAATTTGCGGACGAACAGGAGTTAGCGGACGAGGAAAATTCGATTGATGAAATTGAAATCAGCGGAGTCGAAACGGAAAGGAATTTGACGGAAGACGCTGAAATAATTGAACTCGAACCGGAAACCGAAACCGGAGAAACCGTCGCCGAGGAGAGCAATCCGATTCGATCCGTCGAACGTGAGCCGTCTTCGGCGTTTGAAACGGTGCAGAATTTTGAACTCGACGATTTCGATTTGCTCGAACTGCCGCAGTCGAAAAAGAAGGACGAGCAGCCGCAAGTTTCCTTTGAAAAATCGGATTTTGCCGATGTTCAAATGCCGTCGAGTAATTTATCGCCCGAAGAAATCGAAGCCATCGCCGATAAAGTCGTCGAAAAACTTTCCGATCAGGTAATCAGAAAAATTATCCGCGAAGTTTTCGCCCAAATGACGAAAAAGAAGTAGGCGGCAAATTGAAATCAACAAATTACGCGGTTAGTTTTCGCTCTATCAGATGAAAGCTAGCCGCTTTTTACCGCTATCAGTCATCGGTTATCGGTTGACAAAAAACTTGGTAATTGATGACTGATAACTGAAATTATGGAAATCGCCAAAGCCTACAACCCGAAAGAAGCTGAAGAGACGCATTATCAAACGTGGGAAGCAAACGGTTGTTTCGCGCCTGAAATCAACGAAAACCCGAATGCGGAAAAGTATTCGATAGTCATTCCGCCGCCGAATGTAACCGGCAGTCTGCATATCGGACACGCGCTGCAACATACTTTGATGGATGTTTTAACGCGCCGCAAACGAATGCAGGGTTTTCGGACTTTATGGCTGCCGGGAACCGATCACGCGGGAATTTCCGTGCAGCGAAAAGTCGTCGAACAACTGCGCCGCGATGAAAATAAACTGCCGCAGGATGTCGGACGCGAAGAATTTATCAGACGGGCGTGGAAGTGGAAAAATGAATTCGGCAACACGATTACCGAACAGATGCGGCGCGAAGGCGCGTCGGTTGACTGGTCGCGCCAGCGGTTTACGATGGACGAAAGTTTGTCGAAAGCCGTGCGTTTCGTTTTCGTGACTCTATACGACGAAGGCTGGATTTATCGCGGCAAGCGCATCGTCAACTGGTGTCCGAAAGATAAAACCGTGATTTCCGACTTGGAAGTCAAAGAGGAAACGCGCAAAGACGGAAAATTGGTTTATCTGCGTTATCCGGTGAAAGATTCGGACGCGACCATCACGGTAGCGACGACGCGCCCGGAAACGATGCTCGGCGATACGGCAGTTGCCGTGAACGCGGACGACGAACGCTACAAAAATTTGATCGGCAAAACGATTTTATTGCCGTTCGTGAACCGCGAAATTCCGATTATCGCCGATGAATATGTTGATGCCGAATTCGGAACCGGCGCGGTCAAAATTACGCCCGCACACGACCCGAATGATTATGAAGTCGGCTTGCGGCACAATCTCGAACAACTCGTCATAATGAACGACGACGCGACGATGAACGCGGCGGCAGGCGCGGAATTTGAAGGTTTGGACAGATTTAAGGCGCGTGAAAAAGTTATCGAAAAATTTGAAGAATTGGGTTTGCTCGAAAAAATCGAAGATTACGAAATTTCGCTTCCCGTTTGCGAACGCTGTAAAAATATCATCGAGCCTTTGTTGTCGGAACAGTGGTTTTGCAAAATGGACGAGATGCGCGATTCGGCTTTAGAGTTGATGAAAAGCGAAGGTGCGCCGCATTTTTACCCGCAGATTCCGAACGAAAAAGTTTACACCAATTGGTTGGAGAATTTGAAGGATTGGACGATTTCGCGGCAGCTTTGGTGGGGACATCAGATTCCGGCGTGGTATGACGCGGACGGCAAAACATTCGTCGCCAAAAGTTTTGCAGAAGCGTCGGAAAAAGCCGGAACAGCCGAATTGACTCAAGACGCAGACGTTCTCGATACCTGGTTTTCGTCGGCGTTGTGGGCGTTTTCGGCGCTCGGCTGGGATGGCGAAGACGCAAGGCAAAAGGAAAAAGGTAAAAGGCAAAATGAAGATTTGGAAGATTCAGGACTCAGGACTCAGAACTTAAAACACACTGATTTAGAAATGTTTCTGCCGACCGACGTTCTCGTTACGGGACGCGATATTATTTTTCTCTGGGTTTCGCGGATGGTGATGCTGACGGAAAAATTTGTCGGCGTGAAACCGTTTGCCGATGTCGTCGTGACCGGAACGGTTTTGGGCAAAGACGGCAAACCGATGTCGAAATCGCGCGGCAACGGCGTTGATCCGTTGGAGATGTTCGACAAATTCGGCGTGGACGCGACGCGCATTTATCTCGCCAGCGTCGCCACCGGCGCGGACATCAAATGGAACGACTCGCAAATCGAAACTTATCGCAATTTCGCCAATAAAATTTGGAACGCGACCAGGTTTTGTCTGCTTAATTCCGAAGGCGCGAAGGTTGATTCGTCGTCGCTAACGTTGGACGAGAACGCTTCGATTGCCGATAGATGGATCGTTTCGCGCCTTAATAAAACGGCTTTGGAGTTAAATAAATCGCTTGATAAATACAGTTTTCACGAAGCCGTGCGCCTGCTTTATCAATTTTTCTGGAACGACTTCTGCGATTGGTATATCGAACTGGTCAAAGACGAAATGACGGCGGAAGAAAGTTCGGCGAAGCGCGACGAAACGCGCACGAGAATCGTCACGATTTTAGAATCGGCACTCCGAATGCTGCACCCGTTTATGCCGTATCTGACCGAAGAATTGTGGGGTAAACTGCCGAACGTCTCGAACGAACTGCACAACGCGGCGTATCGAAGCGCGAAACAAACGATTATGCTCGCCGACTTCCCGCGCGGCGAAACGGCTTTGATTGACGAACGCAGCGAGACGGAAATGCAAGCCGTGATTGATTTAATTTCCAAAGTTCGCAACATCCGCGCCGAAATGAATATCAAGCCGGGTGATAAACCGGCGATCCACGTTGCCGCGAACGCCGCGACCAACGAGATTTTC
>JAYVGL010000375.1:0-4229 GCA_043772175.1 Pyrinomonadaceae bacterium
TTACGCTTTGGAAATTCAGCCTGATGGCAAAATTATCATCGGCGGTCTTTTCGGAGGAGATTTAACTTTTCCGGCTTACGCGGCTGCCCGCATCAACTCGAATGGAAGTTTTGATGTGAACCTAAATAATGGCGGCAGTTTTATAACGGTTGCTTATGCTGTAGCTTTGCAAACGGACGGCAAAATTTTAGTTGGCGGTCAATTTTTTCCGTCCGCAGTGGCAAAAAGATTGAACTCAGATGGAAGTTTCGACGGTAGTTTTAACGCGCCTAGAATCACAAGCGGAACTGTTCGAGCATTGCTAACTCAGTCGAACGGCAAAGTTATTGTAGGAGGCACTTTCATTCGTTTAGATATGTCTCAGCGTATTGGCATTGCCCGGTTAAATAGTGACGGAACACTTGATAATGCTATTGGCGGAAACGGATTCGTAAATTCAATAAAGGCTTTACCGGACGGCTCAATTTACACCGGCGGCACCACTCTTTACAAATTATCATCGGAAGGAATCGTTGATTCGACCTTCAACGTCGGAAGCGGTTTCAACAGCACAATTCGCGCCGTCGAAGTCCAGCCGGACGGCAAAGTTCTGGTCGGCGGATTTTTTACAACTTACAACGGCACTGCCGTTAATCGAATTATTAGACTCAGCACTACCGGAACGCTCGATTCTACTTTCAGCCCTCAACCTTCAGGAACTATCTTCGCCCTAAACTCACAACCTGACGGCAAGATTTTGGTCGGCGGTCAGTTTTTGGATTTTAACGGAACCGAAAAACTCAGTTTAGTGCGCTTGCGGGGAACCGCGAACATCGCTCGAACGATGTTCGATTTTGACGGCGACGGTAAATCTGATGTTTCGGTGTTTCGTCCGTCAAACGGCACTTGGTATTTGCTACAAAGTCAGTCGGGCTTTGCCGGTGTGCAGTTCGGTGCGGCGGGCGATAAAATCACGCCCGCCGATTTCGACGGCGACGGGAAAACCGATCTTGCCGTGTATCGTAACGGCAATTGGTATCTGCAAAGAAGTCAGTTGGGTTTTACCGTCGTAAACTTTGGGACGAGCGAGGATGTTCCGATGCCCGCCGATTATGACGGCGACGGGAAGGCGGACTTAGCGGTATTTCGCCCATCGAACGGAACGTGGTATCTGCTGCAATCAACGGCGGGCTTTAAGGACGTGCAGTTCGGACAGTCGGGCGATAAGTCGGTTGCCGCCGATTATGACGGCGATGGGAAAACCGATGTCGCGGTGTTTCGCCCGTCAAACGGCGCGTGGTATCTGAATCGTTCATCGCAAGGCTTTATCGGCATCCAGTTCGGAACGGGCGAAGACAAACCGAATCCGGCGGATTTCGACGGCGACGGGAAATCGGATTTAGCGGTGTTCCGCCCGTCAACCGGCGTGTGGTATTTACAGCGAAGCACGGCGGGATTTGCGGGCGTTCAGTTCGGCGCAAACGGCGATGCGCCGAGCGCGGCGGATTATGACGGCGACGGCAAGGCTGACGTGGCGGTGTTTCGCAACGGAACGTGGTATCTAAACCGCTCGACGCAGGGCTTTACCGGCATCGCTTTCGGTGCGGCGGGCGACAAAACTGTGCCGAATGCTTTTGTGCAGTAAATTTGAAAAAAGCCAACAGAAAACCGCTAACCTCAGATGGGTTAGCGGTTTTCTGTTGGCTTTTTTTGCTGCTTCGTCCGTGATAATTTATGAGTCCGAAGAGACTGAATGTAAGCACTTGAATAAGTTTGAGTTGACTGATGTTGCGCCAAGTTACGGCTGTGCCGCTTGATGTGCGGAAAGGCTATGCTTCTCTCAACGCCATTGACAATAAACTCGCGGCTGCGCCGCTCGATCAGAGGCACAACCTCAAAATACTTTTCAAGATCATAACGGAAAGACATAGCCTTTCCGCACGTCGGCGGGCATAGCCGGTAATACAAACAGATTGGTTTGATTTTAAGCCGACGGCAGACAAAGTTTGACGATGATTATTTTATTCCGCAAAATGATACTGATGTTAGAAAACAATTTCTTTCGTGTTCGGGCATCACGTCCGAAGCGCAATTTGCCCGTTTGATTTGTTTTCGTCGAATTTTCAAAGCGATGAACGATAATTAAATTTATGAAAGCGACTCTCATCACGGGCGCGTCCGGCGGCATCGGCGAGGCGTTTGCGCGAAAACTCGCAGCGGAAAATCACAATCTGATTTTGGTGGCGCGGACGGAAAATAAATTGCACGCTCTGTGCGACGAACTGATGCTCAAACATCAGATTACGTCGCATTACGTTGCGCTCGATTTGACCGAACCAAACGCCGACCGACGACTTTACGAAGAAACCGAAAGAGGCGGATTTGAAGTCGAATGGCTGATAAATAATGCCGGTTTCGGTTCGATGGGCGATTTCGCCGAACTGAAAATCGAAAGCGAAATCGCAATGATTAATCTTAACGTCACGGCTTTAGTCGCGCTGACGCATCGTTATTTGAGCGGAATGCGAACCCGAAAGCGCGGAGTCATTATCAATGTCGCTTCGACGGCGAGCTTTCAGCCGATTCCGTTTATGGCGACTTATGCGGCGACCAAAGCGTTCGTAACTTCGTTTTCCGAGGCGATTGCCGAAGAAAATCGTTCGCACAACATCACCGTTACGGCACTCTGTCCGGGTCCGACCGACACGAATTTTTTCGCTGCCGCGGGCGCGGAAACGTTCAAATTAAAAGGAATGCAAACGCCCGAAGAAGTCGTCGAAACGGCTTTAAGAGCGGTCGGAAACGGAGAATCCACCGTCGTTTCGGGTTGGCAAAATTATGTGTTTTCGGTTTTCGGAAGGCTCACGCCGAACTTTTTGATAACTCGCGCCATCGGAAGTTTTCTGCGCCCGAAAGTTACATCTAAAAAATGAAATTCACGGTTCTCGGCAGCGGTTCGACGGGCAATTCGGTCGTCATCTGCACGGAAAAAACAAAAGTCTTGGTTGATGTCGGCTTAAGCGCGAAGGAAACTCTGCGGCGACTCGCGCTGGTCGGCATTGATTTTGCGGAACTCGACGCGATTCTCATCACGCACGAACACGGCGACCACGCCGGCGGCTTGCGCGTTCTGCTCAACACCGTAACTTGTCCCGTATTTATTTCCGGCGCAACGCAGAACGCTTATTTGCGCGAAAAAGCCAACAAATCAAACAGCGAACCGCAGAAACGCGCCGACGTAATGAAAAATCGCGTTGTCGAAATCGAATCGAGCCGTGATTTTCGCATCGGCGATATTGATTTCGAGCCGTTCAGCGTCCCGCACGACGCGGCGGATAATTTCGGTTTCGTCGCCAAAAGCGCGGGCGTGAAAGTGGCGACCGTTTTAGATTTCGGCTGTTTTACAACTTTGATAAAGGACAAATTACGCAACTGCGACGGCATCGTCATCGAATCGAATCACGACCGCGATATGTTGAAAACCTGCCCGATTTACAGTTGGGATTTGAAACAGCGAATCTTATCGAGCAGCGGACATATTTCCAACGAAGATTTAGCCGAATGGCTGACCAATGAATTCGACGGCGCGGCGCGGCAAATCGTGTTGGCGCATCTTTCGCAGCGCGCCAACGAACCGCATCTCGCCCGTCTGACGGCGCAGACGGCTTTGAAGATGCGCTCGCCGCTCTTCAAAGCCGAGACTGAAGTTACGATTTCCTATCACCGCGAGCCGACTATTTGGATCGAGTTTTGAGCGTTCGTAATCACCTTTGAAAACTTTCACATCGCTTCATCCGCGCTGGGACCGTAAGTGCCGGGAACCGGAATATCGTTCATCCGCAGATAAACCGAAAGCTGCCCGCGATGATGGACGATGTGATTCATCACCATTCCGCGCAAAACCTGAATTTTCGGCATTGTAAAGAAAACTTCTTCGCCGTTGCGGAGCGTCCAGTTTTTCATAAAAGTTTCGTCCTCGGTCTTCTGCAAACTCTCGACCGCCGCCGCGAGGTTTTTGTCGAACAGTTTCGTTAATTCTTCGGTCGTCGCCGGATTCGGCTGCTCGTAGCCGTTCGCAAAAATCAAGTTCGTCGGTTTCCAAAATCGTCGGTAGCCACGAAAACATATCCGCGACGTGTGCCGACAGTTGTCCCATTGACATTGATTTTTCGTGCGGTTTCCAATCGAATTTGTCCGTCGGAATTCTTTCCAAAAGTTTGCGCGTCGAAACGAATTCATAATCCAATTCG
>JAYVGL010000376.1:0-14491 GCA_043772175.1 Pyrinomonadaceae bacterium
GATTTCGTCAGACAGGCAACGGCGGAAAATATAGTTTTTATCGGACCTTCGCCGGACGCGATGGACGCGATGGGCGGGAAAATATCGGCACGAAAAATTGCGATTGAAGCAAACGTGCCGGTCGTTCCGGGAACGACCGAGCCGCTCGAAACTTACGAAGAAGCGCAGAGAATCGCTTTGGAAGTCGGCTATCCGATTATGCTCAAAGCGGCGGCGGGCGGCGGCGGCAAAGGAATGCGCTTCGTTGAAAGCGCGGAAGATTTGAAGTCGGCGTATGAAAATTCCAAAAGCGAAGCTCTCGCGTCGTTCAGCAACGACGAAGTTTACATCGAAAAAGCCGTCGTCCGTCCGCGCCACATCGAGATTCAGATTTTTTCGGATAAACACGGCAATCACGTTCATTTGGGCGAACGCGAATGCTCGATTCAGCGGCGGCATCAAAAAGTCGTCGAAGAATGTCCGTCGCCGATTAATTCGAGTGAACTTCGCCACGCGATGGGCGCAAGCGCGATTAAAGTCGCCAGAGCGGTTGATTACGTCGGCGCGGGAACGGTTGAATTCCTGGTTTCGGACGAAACGCGCGAATTTTATTTTCTGGAGATGAACACGCGCCTGCAAGTCGAACATCCGGTAACGGAATTGGTCACGGGAATTGACTTGGTGCGCGAGCAAATTCGCGTCGCGTTCGGCGAAAAACTTTCGTTTACGCAGGACGAAATCAAGTGGGAAAATCACGCCATCGAATGCCGCGTTTACGCCGAAGACCCGGAGAATAATTTCCTGCCGTCGCCGGGGAAAATTACAAGATTGAGAGTTCCGCAAGGCAACGGCGTGCGCGACGACGGCGGCGTTTACGAAGGCGCGGAAGTTTCGATTTATTACGATCCGATGATTTCCAAACTCGCCGTTTTCGGCAAAACGCGAGCGGAAGCGATTGACCGACTGCGCCGTGCCTTGGCAGAATATGAAGTCGGCGGCATCAAAACCACCTTGCCGTTTTTCAGGGAAATCGTCGAAGACGAAGTTTTCATCGCGGGCGATCTCGACACGGGATTTATCACCGGATTTAATGAACGCCGAAAAGCGAAAAAAAATGACGAAACAATAAGCGATTTGGCGATTATCGTAGCGGCTCTGGCAAATAGCGCGAAGCAAAAATCAACCGCACTCGTAACCGAATCAAAACCGATGATTAGTCGCTGGGCGGCGGCGGGCAGAGCGGCGGCGCAGAACAATCGAATTTAAAAAGTGTAATTAAAAAAGCCGACATATAAAATGTCGGCATCAAGCGGAGAAAAACAATGGAAGAATTTTTGAAACAACTAACCGGCAAAAAGATTGATATTTCCTGCGGCACGAACTCGACCGTGCGCGGCGATGTCGTGGACGTGAAAAACGGGATTCTTTACCTGCGCGACGAAAACGAACGGACGGCTTACGTCGCCATCGAAAAAGTAGCGATTGTTTGGGAAATTAAAGACAATCAAACCCGTCCGGGCTTTTTGGGTTGAACAAACCGAAATTATTTCTGCACGTCGGGTGTTTGCAGTTGGCGAAAGCCGACGATGCGTTTCGCCCAATAGCCGTCGAATTTTGAATAAGTGATGCCTTTGCTCGACGAAGCCTGGTAGAAACCTTCTGCGTCGGCGACGATGCCGATGTGTCCGAGTTTGTTAAAAAAGACGAGCGTTCCGAATTTATACCGTGCATCGCCTTCGACCGGCACGGAACTTTCCCACAAACTTCGTGCGCTGGTGCGTTCAAAATAAAATCCCGCTTCGTTGAAAACGCTCCATACGAAACCCGAACAGTCGTAGGACTTCGGTCCCATCGAACCGTAATGATACGGAATGCCGATTTTCGTTTGGATTGATGCCAACATCTTTTGGCTGAAAGATGCAGTGTAGAAATTTTTACTAAAAGTCGCGTTCGACGGTGCATTCAATGGCTGCGACGAACCGGTTTTTTTGACGAGCGGCGGAGAATTTTGAATGACAATCGGGTTTATCAGCGTCTGTCTTTTGGCGATTTGAACGGGCGGTTGGTTTAGCGGCTGCGATTCGGCGGTCGAAACGATGCGCGGACGCTGCTGTGAAAACGCGGCGGCTGAAAAAAACAGCACAATCAAAACGGAAAAAGACAAAGACTTACAAACATTCATCGGCAGAAACTCCAATTTGTAGATTTTTATTGCTCTGGGGATTTGATTAAAACACGGGCGACTTTGAATTTTCGCCACGTTTTAAAAACAGTTAAAACAACAACAGTTCCTAAAAATCTCTGTCGGAGACTTTTGGAGCAAAACAAATTAAATTTTCGGATTATTGTTTAACTAAGAACTATAGAGATAATTACCGATGCAAATAAAAATTGCAACCTTCGAAACCTCATTTTGAGTGAACGGGTGATTTTCGAGCGTCGGTTCTCAACGGATTGACAATTTGAACGGTCGAAAATGGTCGGGGACTTTTTAACAACAGGCAAATTTCTCTCAAGAAATTCGCCTGTTATTCCCGCCGACTCTTCTCCGTTTAATCCCTGCCTTCCGAGCTTTCCTTATGATTACTTAAAGTAAAGGTTTAATAACAGTATAGTTCCAAAAATACTTTTTATTGTTAAAATCAAAAAATACCCGACTTTTGGGGCGACGGTTTTCTTTGACGAAACACATCCGTTAAAATGTAAAACAGTCCGCTCAGTAAATTTATCTTGAGCGGCGCGAAAGAGGCGTAAACTAATTATGAAAGTGCAGGTTCTATTTTTCGGCGCGACGGCGGCGGCGGTCGGCGCAAGAGAGATCGAGATGAATCTTGCCGACGACGCAAAATCAGATGAAGCGTTGGCGGAGATCAAACGAAAATTTCCGCAGTTGAACGCTCATTCGCTGCTTTTTGCCGTTAATCAGGAATACGCGAACGGCAGCGAATCAATTAAAAACGGCGACGACCTGGCGATATTCACGGCGGTTTCGGGCGGTTGAGAACAACTGACAGTCGGCAGTCAACAAAAAAGTGCCGACTGTTGATTGAAAAGATGGATTTTTACGAGATTACAAAGGAAACCCTTGATGTCGGCGCAATTGCGCGGCGCGTCGTACCGGAGACGTGCGGCGCGATTGTCACGCTCGACGGCTTCGTTCGTCAATTTACGAAAGGTCGTGAGACTTTATATCTCGAATATGAAGGCTACGAACCGATGGCTATTCGTGAGATGGGAAAGCTCGTCGAACAGGCGCACAAACGATTTGAAATCGCACACGTCGGCATTGTCCACCGCCTCGGCAAACTCGAAATTGGCGAAACCAGCGTGGTCATTTCCGTCGCCGCGCCGCATCGCCGCGCCGCTTTTGAAGCGTGCGAATGGCTGATTGTCGAATTAAAGCGCACCGTCCCGATTTGGAAAAAAGAAGTTTATCGAGGCGGTGAAATTTGGATTGAAGGCGATCAAAAGTCTGAGAATTAACAAAGAATTTGCGTCTGCCGATTTGTCTGCCGTCTGCCGATTGATTATCATTCCTGTTGATTCAAAATTCATTTAAGATTTATCGAATCAAGTTTTCTCGATTCATTTGAAACGGCGCACGAATTGGAGTTCGTGCGTTTTTGCGCTTTTTAACGCGCCGGATAAAAGTTTTAACAGATACATAACAAATACATAGAGAATTTATATGATACGAAAAGTTACACCGATTTTTTTCGGAATTTTACTGCTCGCGGCGGGCGTTTTCGCCCAATCGCAGGCGACGACGGGCAATATCGGAGGGCGCATCGTTGACTCGAACGGTGCGGCAGTGCCGAACGTCACGGTAACGGCGACCAGTCAGGACAACGGTTTGCAGAAAACCGCGCAGTCCAACGATGAGGGCAACTTTATTCTGCCGTTACTGCCGCCGGGCATTTACAAAGTCGAAACAACGGCGTTGCAGGGTTTCTCCGCTTCGACTTATGAAAACGTCAAAGTTACGGTCGGCGCGAAAAACAATCTCGAAGTCGTTCTGACGGCGGGCGGCTCGGTCAACGTCGTGGATGTCAACGCCGAAGGTCAGGGCGTGGAAACGACGCGCACTTCGATTTCTTCGACGGTCGAAGAACGCCGCGTCATCAACCTGCCGACGAACGGGCGCAATTTTTTAGACTTCGTAACTTTAACGCCGGGCATCGTCCGCGATCCGACTCGTTCGGGCGATTTGTCAGTCGGCGGTCAGAAAGGAACGCTTAACAGCATCCAAATTGACGGTACGAGTTCGGACAACACATTTTTCGGACAGAGTTCGGGCAGAATCGGTTCGGGACGCGCTCCGTCGCAGTTTTCGATTGATACGGTCAAAGAATTTCAGGTTAATCAAAACGGGTTTTCCGCCGAATTCGGACGCGCCGCCGGTGCGGTCATTAACGTCGTGACGAAATCGGGAACGAACAGATTTACGGGCAGTGCGTTTGAATACTTCCGCGACGAATCATTGAATGCCCGAAGTCCTGTTTTAGTCGCCGCCGGACGCGCTCGTCCCGCCGGACAAATCAACCAATTCGGCGGCACGTTCGGCGGACCGATCCGCAAAGACAAAGTGTTTTTCTTCGCCGCCTACGAAGGTCAACGCTCGAATCTGCCGAATCCGGTCGTGCTGCGCTCCTTGCCATTTGCTCCGGCAAATGTTCAGGCTTTGCTCGCGCCGAAAGTCGCTTCCTACAACATTGACCGCAAACAAGATACTTTTTTGGGCAAAGTTGATTTTAACATCAATGACAGTAATCAGGTTTGGGTGCGGTTTAACCAACAGAATTTTACGGGAACGAACCTCGAAAATTCGGGAACCTTAAGTGCGGAAGAACACACCGGCAACAGCAACGTCAAAACTTCGGCGGCAACGACGCAGTGGACGCACACGATTACGCCGACTTTCTACAACGAATTTCGCTTTCAGTATTCACGCGACCGCGAACCCGGTTTGGCAAACACCAACGCGCCGGAACTTTCGGTCGCCGCCAATGCCGGCGGTTTTAACGACGGAACTTTCAACATCGGGCGCAACAATTTCAGCCCGCGTGAAACGACGATCACGCGCTATCAATTCGTCAATAATCAAACTTTCCTCGCCGGAAATCACACGATCAAATACGGCGCGGATTTGTTGTTCGACCGTATTTTCAACTTTTTCCCCGGACTTTTCGGCGGTGCTTACACTTTCAACGGCGGCTACACGCAGCTTTCAAATTATCTGAATGGTGTTGCCGGAGTTTTCCCGTCAATTTATCGGCAGAGCTTCGCCGGACCGGGAACGAACGGCGCAACTTCGCGTCCGAACAATTCGGAATACGGCTTCTTTTTGCAGGACGACTGGCGCGTAACACCGAAACTAACGCTTAACCTTGGGCTTCGTTACGATTATCAAACGATTGCCAAACCGCCGATCACCAACACCAACGCGGTCACGATTCAAGACCCGAATAATTTTACGACGCGGACGACCGGCACGTTAGCGGATTTCGGCTACGACACCGGATTTCGACCGTCGGACAAAAACAATATCGCTCCGCGCATCGGCTTGAGTTACGCTTTCGATGAGAAAACCGTTCTGCGCGGCGGTTACGGTCTTTTTTACGCCCGCACGACGGCGATTATGACCGGCACGGCGCACACGCAAAACGGCGTTCAGGTTCTCGCCTTCAGCATCAACTGTTCGGCGGCAAATCCCTGTCCGACTTATCCGAATGTTCTGACGAGCATTCCGCCGACGGCGTTTCGTTCGCCGGTCAACTTGTATTTATTTGATAAGAATTATAGACAGCCGTTTACGCATCAGGCGCGGTTGCAGTTTGAGCGCGAAATTTTTGCGAACACCACTTTCTCGGCTCAATACACGCTGTTTCGCGGCAATGATTTGTCGCGGACGCGCAACGCCAATCTTTTCGCCCCGACTGATGTCGCGGTCGGCAATTTGACCTTCAAACGCTTTCAGAGCGAGCGCGAAAGATTCGGCGATGTTGTGACCAATAACTCAAACGCGCGTTTTCGTCCGATTCGTGATTTCGACCGCATCAGCCTTTTTGAAAGCACGGCAAACTCTTTTTATCAAGGCTTGACCTTTGAATTAAACAGACGCTTTGCCAACCGTTTGCAGTTCAATACGAGCTACACGCTTTCAAAAGCCAAAGACGACAAACCGGATCAGACTTCGGTCGTTCCGGGCGGCGGCGACGACGCGAAAATCGCCGAAAACCAATTCGATTTGTCGGGCGAATACGGACGTTCGGATTTGGACGTGCGCCATCGCTTTATTTTCAGTCCGGTTTACGAAACGGGAACTTTCAAATACAGCGAAAACAAAATTGTTCGCGCACTTTTGAGCGATTACCTTCTCACCGGAATTTTTACGGCGCAGTCGGGTTTCGCTTATTCGGGACTTGTTTCGGGCGATCCGAACGGCGACGGAATCAACTCGACCGACCGTGCGCCGGGAACGCGCCGCAATGAATTCTCCACGCCGTCTTCCTACATCGTTGATCTGCGCGTCGGCAGAATTATTCGTTTCGGCGAGCGTCACCGTCTTTCGCTTTTTGCGGAAGGCTTTAACATTTTCAATCGCTCGAACGTCCAACAGGCTTTCAGCAATCTCTTTACGGGAACGGTTGCCAACGGACGCTTGACCGGCATTGCGCCGACGACCAACTTCGGCACACCGCGAACATTTATCTCCGGTTCGCCCTCGTTTAATTCCAATTCGAGTTACAACCGCGAGTTTCAACTCGGTGCGCGATTCGATTTCTAATTTGAAATCGAATTCAACAAAATAAAAAAGCGGAAGGTTTTAAGTGCCTTCCGCTTTTTTATTTGAACATTTTCGACTTTTAATCGTCAGCAAACTTCGCTTTCGCCAACGCGATCAAATCGTCAAAGTGTTTTTCGAGATTCGCATTCACGCCGCGCACACCGGCAATCACTTTTTCGCCCCAATTGACGTATTCGAGGCGGCGTTCCTTTGACCAGCCATCGGGCGGATTTTCCGAAACGTCGCGGATATTGCTGATTTTATCGGCGAGTTTGATGAGTTTTGCGCCCGTAGATAAATGCGGCGCGTGTTTGATTTGCAGTGTTTTGCGCTGCGCTTTCGGCAGTGATTTGTCGTCCGTCACTTCCAAAACCATTGCGCTGACTTCGCGCCCGAAAAGTTCCGTGATTTCCGCTGCGGTCGTCGCCGTATCTTCAATCGTGTCGTGCAGAACGGCGGCGATTAAAACGTCGAGGTCTTCGACGCGCCCGACGTTCGCCAGCAGATTCGCCACTTCCAGAACGTGATTGATATACGGCTGTTCGTCCGCGCCTTTACGCTTTTGCAGTCGGTGTTTTTGGGCGGCGAAACTGATCGCCTGCGTAAACTTCGGTAAATCGTTCTTCATAACTTAAAGCATTTAGCCACAGAGAACACAAAGTTCACAGAGGTTTTTTTAGTCTAAATTCCGAGTTTCTCCGAGTTCTCTGTGAACTCTATGGCTAAAAAAATTACCGTTTGACTTCAATCGTCAAAACCTGCTGCCCGGACACGATAAATTCGGCGGGCGCGAGTTCCTGTTCGGTCAAAACGGTTAAAAGCGTCGGTTTAAATCCGCCCGTCGTGCGGTCGCTGTTCAAAGTTGCCAGCATCGAAGGCGGCAGATTCGGCATTTCGCTCGCGCCGACGACGGCTCCGCTGGTTACGCGCAGAGTCTGGACATAAAGCCGGTCGGATTTTTTGACTTCGTTGATGGTTTTGACGAGTTCGCTTAAATCTTTCGGCACGAATTGGCGAAACGTCGCCGTCGCGTTCAGCGATCCGCCATCGCCGACGGTTACGAGCAGCGTTCCTTCAGGCGTGTCGGCGGGAATCGTCACGGGAATTTTTTGCGCCAAAACTTTGCCCGTGTCGGTGCGGACGAACGCTTGAATTTCAAAAGTTCCGCCCGCTTTGACCACCGTGCGGTCGAGCGCGAGCCGTTCGAGCGCGGCGGTTTTACTGCCGTCGGTTGAAGTCAGACGAAGATTAATCTCCGAAATTTCCAGATCGTCGAAACGGCTGTCCATCAGAGCGTTGACGGGAATCGAAACCGCCGCCGAAGCTAACTGCGAAGCCGCCGCGCCGCTGAAACGCCGTTCGATTTTAACCGGTGAATGGTTTTTCAATTTAACTTCGCCGCTGATTTCGATCAGCGAATCGCCGAGTCCGCGCTCGTTCGCCGTCAGCGAATTATAAACGGTCATATTCAACAGAATCGGCGTAAGAAAATCGTCTTTGACCACTTCAAAATTATAAGTTTCGGTTTGCCCGCGACTGGTTTCGAGGCTTAATTTAATCGGAATCATTTTCGGCGACTGACCGAGTTTGCCGAAAACGCCGGTCGCCCGATCCTGCGTCATCGTGCCGACTAAATTGTTCGGCACGGCAAGTTTGAAAGAATTGTTAACGCTCGGCACGACCGCGACGACGCTCGATTCAAACATCGGCAGATCGGATGTGCCGAGACTTAAAAACGGATGCCCGAAAGCGTAAATTTTGTCGCCATCGCGCATCGTTACCGTTCCCGCCGCCGCAATCGAAACATCGCCGCGAATCAGAGACATCGAAACCGATGCGCCGCCTTGCAAAGTCTTCTCGTTCGAGACTTTAAGCGGCGAAATCCGCGCCGCGCCGCCGCCCGCCGAAACCGCCATCAAACCGGCGGAAGCGAGTTGCGGCGCGAATTTATTCAATGTTTCTGCTGAAAAACCGCTGAACGCGAGCGGCGTGGCAATCGGCTGAAAAGTCTGTCCGGCGGACGACTCCGACATCGAACCCGCGCCGAAATTGCCGGTAACAATATCGGAAGTTTTAGCGGCTGCCGTAAAATTCGACTTCCAATCAGTCGCAGCAAGTGCGGCGAATGACACGGCTCGCGGTTCTTTCGACTTGGTTTTAGTGTTTTGATTCTGCTCAAAGATGGAAAGCATCTGAGCAATCGGAGTGATGCCGCAAATCGGCTCTTTCGAGAAAGGAAAACTGTAGGAAATCGCGCCGACGAGTTTGCCGTCAATGTAAACGGGCGAACCGGACATTCCCGCAAAAACGCTCGTGCGGTCAGCCGCGCCGCCGGAAATGCGCCCGACGATCATATCCTGTTTCGGTCCGATGTAACCGGGAATGATGCCGAGAATTTCCACCTGAAATTCTTCCGGTTCACTGCCGCGAAAAACGGTTCTCGCCGTTCCTCTCATTCCTTCTTTCAATTCGGAGAGCGGAAAAAACTGCGCGTTTGAAGTTTTAACGCGGTCGGTTTTCGACGAGGCGACGGCTTGCGTTTGCGCGAACGAAGCGAGACAAAATGCGAAAATAATTAACAAAGACGCGGAGATTAGGTTTTTTTTCATATCAATAAAAATCTTCCTTTCGCTGGAGGTTTATGGTAACATTTTCGGTAGCTTACCAAAAAGTCTTTTTTTCAAGGGCTGACTTTTTAAGACTCGCAAAGTTAATTCCAAATTGTATTTCTATTTATCTTTCCCGATCATCCCGACAGACAAATTTATGGCAAAATCCAAACGCATCGTCAAGAGTTTTTACCGGCTGGTGTTTCCGATAGTTTTGTTATTGGTTCTGGCATTGACCGCCGCCTCCGTTTGGCTGTTTCGCACGGTTTCCGTTCCGCCGTCCGCCGAATATCTGGTGACACCCGAAAAATACGGGCAATTCAGCACACGCGGGTCGCGGGTGACGGACGAAACCTGGGTGAACCGCGACGGAACTTCTTCACGCGGCTGGCTTTTGAAGGGCGCGGAAAATCTTCCGGCGGTCGTCTTTCTCCACGCTTACGGAGCCGACCGTTCGCACCTGCTCGACCTCGCCGTCAAACTGAACGAAGCGACGAATTTTACGGTTCTGATGCCCGACGAACGCGGACACGGTGTGAATCCGGCAGTGTCGGCATCGTCGTTCGGCGGCTGTGAGACGGATGACGCGGCGGCGGCAATCGAGTTTCTGCGCGGGTTAAAAACGGAAAGTCAGACGGCTCTGGTCGGCAAAAGCATCGGCTTTTACGGTGTCGAGATGGGCGCACTCGCCGCCCTTTCAACCGCCGCCAAAGACGAAAGCGTCAAAGCTCTCGCGCTCGATTCCGTGCCGGAAGATTCGAATGAAGTATTGGGATCGGCGGTGGCGCGGCGGTTTCCGTTTGCCGGTTTCGTCACGGGAAAATTCGCCGCCTTCGGCTCGCGTTTCTATTTTTATAACGGCTGTTATCGCCGCGATGTTTCCTGCGAAACGGCAAAACAATTAAATAATCGGCAAATTTTATTGCTCGCCGGTGCGGACGCGACCGATTTGCAGGATTCGACCGTGAAGTTGAGCCGTTGTTTTTCCAACTCGGTCAAAGTCGAATCGAAAATTGATTTGAATCCGTCAGGCTATAATTTGATGAATGCCTCGCTCGATCAGTCAATGGCTTACGATCAGCGCGTGATTGAGTTTTTCAAAAAATCATTGAGCCAATAATGATTCAAAATTTAAGGTTCGGGGTTTTTAAGTTTTGAACCCTAAATTCAAAAAATATCCACGAATCACACGAAATGAACACCTGTTGAAAGCGGAGAACCAAAAGCATACGAAATTGTCGTTTTGGTTCGTGCCTTCTTCGTATAATTCATCGGCAAATTCTTGTCCTGAAGCGGCGTTAAATATCTAATTTCTTTTTCGAGTGTCCGTTAGTTTTAGCGATTTTGTTGATTTCCGCGCTGTCTTCCATTTTATCAACCGTCTGCACGAGAATTTCCTTTAACTTTTTCATTCGCTCAATGGTCGAGCGCGTTTCCAGTAATTGATATTTCAAATCCGGTTCAAGATTGAACGCCGCCGTGACCAGAAACGATAAGGCTTGCGGTTCGGTTTGCTGAACATCGGGAAACGCGCCGCGTTCGCCGCCGAGTTTGTGCGCGGCGAGCGCGACGCGCCGGAACAGCGCGAAAACTTCGTCCGCCAACGGATTCAAAACTTTTTCATCTTCCGCATCGTCCTCAAAAAACTCGACGTCGCCGACCAGATACGGCGCACCGTCGCTGATGTAGTCAATCAAAACAAACCGCGCTACACCGACCGTAACGACGTTCGAGCGTCCGTCGGGCATCGTCTGAACTTCGCGGACTTCCGCCGCACAGCCGATGCTGCCGACAGGCGGTTTTTCAACGAATTCTTCGGTCGGATTAAAATACGATACGCCGAACATATTTTTTTCAAGTGCCACATCTTTCAGCATTTGCTGATAACGCGGCTCGAAAATATGCAGCGGCAAAAACTCGTTCGGCAACAGAACGAGCGGCAAGGGGAACAACGGCAAATGTTTGATGCCGGAAACTTTTTCTAACGTGTCGGACATATCTTTATAGCTTATATCTGGAAATCTAAATTCTCCACCAGAAAAAATGTTTTGTCTTCTTGTCCCACAAAACGTGAAATGAATCGCACATTCCATCGGCGATGTTGATGCCTGTGCTGTGCTTCGACACACTTTCGAGCGTCCTGGTAAAATCTGTCTCTAAATAATCGACGGCAAATTTGGTGTAGTCTTTGTCAATATTTTCTACCGTAATGACGGCGCGAATAGCCGAACAAAGTGAACCTTGGTCGCCTGCGTCTTCGCCGAATTCTATCAAATAATGTTTCGGTTCAACGCTCGATGCGCCTCTGACAATACCCAACACGAAAAACTTGCCTTCTTTGCCGCGCAGTGCGTAATCGGTAACGCCATCATAATCGAAATCACCTTTTATTTCACTCTTTGCGTTCCATTTAACAGCCGATTCGCTTTTTGTCAGAATGCTTAACGCGGTCGCTTTCGTCTGTGCGGAAACGTAAACCCCGCCGGCGATTATCATTAAGAAAACAAAGAAAATATTTCTCATAAAGTTTCAGGCTGAATTTTCAAAGCGATAAAATCGGCGATTTTGTCGGGCGTGTCGTCGCTCAGAGCCATTCGTTTCGCGCCGATGACGGCTTCGGCAATCGCTTCGACGCGGGTTTTGTAGCGGTTGTCGCGGGCGATTAAATCTTCGACGACGCGGCGTTCGAGCAGTTCGCGGGAAACATCTTCGCCGACATCGGCGGCGACGGCGTATTCAATCGGCGCGGAATGATTTTTTATCCGAACGTGCAGCGCGTCGGTCATTCTTTGCGCCGCTTCACGAATTTTACTCAGTTCGAGATTGGAATTCGGAAAGCCGAGATGACCGCGCAGAGTGATTTCGATAATCGGTTGCAACGCGCTGTCGCCGTATTCGTCCGCCGTTCGCGCCTTCACTTTAACTGTCTCCAAAACCTGCGTCGTAATGTCCTGCGGTTCGATAATGCCGGAAACGTCAAAGCCGATGCGCTGAAACGGACGTTGTTTGTAATCGCGGATATGTTTCGCATTTACTTCGTTATTTTCGCCGACTTCGACAAGAAACGCACCGCGAGTTTCGCGGAATTCGTCAATGCTCGTAACTTCCAGAGAGCCGGGATTGAACGCCCAATTATCAATCTCGTAACTTTTATGCGTGTGTCCGAGCGCGACGTAATTCGTGACGGATTTTAACTCGGTCAGATTGGCTATCGAAAGCGCGGGCATCGGGTGCGTCTGATGACCTTCCACGTCGGTATGAAGCAGCAGAATGTTGAATGCGCCGGTTCGCTGATGATCTTTCATCGCGCCGGTGAGCATCGGAATCGCCCAGTTCGCCGACGCGCCATACCAGTGCGAACCGAAAATTCGCGCCCCTTTGATGTCTATAAAACCGCCTTTGCCGTTCTCTTCGTCCCACGGATTATAAATAATTTTGCCTTCGACGTTCGACGGCTCCAGCAGTTTAATCAAATTCCAATTCGCCAGACTTCGCAGCCAGCTAAATTCCGTGTCGTTCGCTTTTTGGTCGTGGTTTCCTTCAATCGTAACGCACGGAATTTTGTGGTCTTTCAACAAACTCAAACCCGCAAAAGCGTAATTCATCGTCTCCGGCGGCACGTTGCGTTTATGGAAAAAATCGCCGCCCATTATAACGAAATCAACCGCTTCGCCGATGGCGTATTTACGCAGAACGTCAATCCACGCATCGAAAAAATCACGCGGCGATTCGTTTAATTGATAGCGCGTGCAACCCAAATGAACGTCGGAGATGTGCAGGAATTTCATACGAACATTTTACCATTTACCATTTACCATTTACCATTCAGCATTATGAACAAAGTCATTTTAATCACCGGCGCGTCGAGCGGCATCGGCAAGGAAACGGCGAAACTTTTTCAGACGAAAAACTGGAAGGTCGCGGCGACGATGCGAACGCCCGAAAAATCGGCTGATTTGCAGAGAATCGCCGATGTGGAAACTTTTCGATTAGATGTTACTGACGTTGATTCGATTAAGGCGGCGATTGCCGAAACCATCAGCAAATTCGGGCGCATTGACGCGATTGTCAACAACGCCGGTTACGGTCTGGTCGGCGCGTTTGAAGCCGCCGCGCCGGAACAAATCGAGCGGCAGTTTCAAACCAACGTCTTCGGATTGATGAACGTCTGCCGCGAAATTCTGCCGTATTTCCGCGAACAAAAGCGAGGGCTAATCGTCAACGTCGCCTCGGTCGGCGGGCGCATCACGTTTCCGCTTTACAGCCTTTATCACGCGACGAAATGGGCGGTCGAAGGCTTTTCCGAATCTTTGCAATATGAAGTCGAACCGTTCAACATCCGCATCAAAATCATCGAACCGGGACCGATTAAAACCGACTTTTACGACCGTTCGCAGGATTTGACGCGCAAAGAAGGCTTGACCGCTTATGATTCGTTCATCGAACGCGCAATGCCGAATCTGCGACGCGCCGGCGAAGACGCGCCCGACGGTTCAGTCGTCGCCCAAACGATCTACGAAGCCGTTACCGACAATTCCAAAAAACTGCGTTACGGCGTGAATACGAAAGGCGTTCTGACGGCGCGGAAATTACTGCCGGACAGCTTGTTTTTCAGAGTGATTAAAGGCGCGGTTTTGAAGTGATTTTTAACGCGCGTGAAATTTTTCAGACGAATTATTTTTTTGCCGAACGAAGGTCTCAAAGGTTCGGTAAATTAAGTTTTTATTAACTTTCACTCTGAAACAAGTATATAAAAATTCGGTATATGTCGGTATATGAAAGCCGAAATTCGGTTGAATACAAAGTTATGCCTCTTTTATATTGAAAGCATAGGAAGAAAATTTATGTTTGAAGCTGTTGTTATTGTTTTATTCGCCGCGCTTTTTGTTGCTGCTTTAGTTGCGACAATTTGCGCTGCTGGTTCAGAAACTTTTGCTCAAAAGCATCCTTTGATGAATGCTGCATTGAAAGGTTTGATGTTTTATAGTTTCTTGGGCGGAATCTACTTTGCTGTGCAAATGATATTTCCGTCGTTTACTTCAGTTGGCTTCCTGCTTGGTTCGCTTATCGGAAGCGTTGGCGGCGCAGTCTTCGCTTATCGCACCTTGCTTGAAAG
>JAYVGL010000377.1:0-4177 GCA_043772175.1 Pyrinomonadaceae bacterium
AAGCCGCACACTCTGCCGGGCGCGAGCCGCACGGCGATTGGCATTACGGGCAATGACGGTTCGGTTGACCCGACGCATTTTGAAAATATGCCGGGCGTGGCGGATGCGATTCGCGTCACGAAGCCGTATAAATTAATCTCGAAAGATTTGCGCCCGGAAAAATCCGTTATCAAAGTCGGCACGGCGGAAATCGGCGGCAGCGAACTGGCGATAATCGCCGGACCGTGCGCGATTGAAAGTTTCGATCAGGTTTTCAGCGTCGCCGAAGCGGTGGCGGAAAGCGGCGCGAAATTCTTTCGCGGCGGCGCATTCAAACCGCGCACTTCGCCTTACGCTTTTCAAGGGAAAGGCGAAGAAGGTTTGCAGATTTTGGCGCAGGTGCGCGATCAATTCGGTTTGAATATCGTGACCGAAGCGATGGACGAGCGCGGCGTTGATCTGGTCGAAAAATACGGCGACTGCATTCAAATCGGGGCGCGGAATATGCAGAATTTTTCGCTTTTAAAATACGTCGGCAAAACGCGCAAGCCGGTTTTGCTGAAACGCGGGTTGTCGGCGACGCTCGACGAATTGCTGCTCGCCGCCGAATATATTATGGCGGAAGGAAATTACAACGTGATTTTGTGTGAGCGCGGCATCCGCACTTTCGGCACACACGCCCGCAACACGATGGATTTATCAATCGTTCCGGCGATTCACAATGTCTCGCATCTGCCCGTCATCGTTGATCCGTCGCACGGAACCGGCAGAAATTATATGGTTAATCCGATGGCTCGCGCCGGTGTCGCGGTCGGTGCGGACGGGTTGATTATCGAGGTTCATTCAAATCCCGATCAGGCATTGTGCGACGGAGCGCAGGCTTTAACGCCGAAACAATATCAGCAGCTTTTTCACGAAGTTCAGGCGATTCACGAAGCGTTGTCGCCGGACAAAAAATTCGAGACGATTTCAACTTGAGAAGGATTTTCAAATACGTAAACCAAAAACGTCCGGCGAAATACGAACATTTGGCAGCGGTTTTTAATCGAGCGCGGCTGAAAAGTTCGTGGTGCGGAAATCTTTGCGAATCGGAACGCCGACCGGCGACGAGACAAGGCGATGATTTATAAAATCATCGCCTTCCCTTTTTGAGGTCATCGGATTTCACGGGCGTTTCATAACATCCGTATTAAATTTGTTTAAAAATATTTATATCATTGTAGCTATTTCACATATTTAGATGATATATTGAAAATCGTAGAGTTAGCCCTCAAGCAATATCTAATCCTGCACCACTGATAACACTGCAAGTTTTCTCGATTTTTTCGTAAATTTAATCGTTCAAGTAACTCCCTGATTTATGAGTCAAGTAAGGCGTTCGAGGTTTTATAAGTTCACTATTATCATCATCGGCGGTCTGGGCTTGGCTTGGGCGATCTGCAAACTGCCGAAAGAGATTTTAAGCTGGGAATTTGCACTTGTGTTGGTTTTCACCGCGCTGGTTACGCCGTGGATGAGCATCGCGCTGCCGCGTTCCAAAGTCATTCTGAGTTTCTCCGATTCGATAATTTTTCTCACTTTTTTGTTTTACGGCGGGGCGGCAGCGGCACTGCTGTCGGCGACCGAAGTTCTCGCCAACTGCCTTTATCTGCGAAGAAAAGGCTTGAATTTCAGCCCGCTGACGATTGCGTTCAATGCCGCCGTCGCGGTGATTTCGACCGTCGTCAGCTTTTTGGCGGGGCAGTTTCTTCTGCGCCTGCTGGATGCGAATGTGAATTTTTCCGTTACCCGCGATTTGCTCGCCGCGCTCAGTTTTTTGGCATTCGTGCAGTTTCTCGTCGGTTCGAGCCTGATGGCTTATCTCTCCACGCTGATAACTGAAATTTCTTTTTGGGATGTGTGGCGGCGCGATTGCTTTGCGAGTTCGCTGACCTACATCGCGGGCGGCAGTCTGGCATTCGTGATGTTTGAAGTTCTCGCCGCCGCAGATTTTTTGACGACAGTGCTGGTCGTTTCGGTTCTGGGCATCATTTACGTCAATTATCGCCAGACGGTCAAAGACATCAACCGTTCCATTGAGCAAGCCGAACAGAGCGAGCGCGAAAAGGTCGAAGTCGTCGAGTTAAAGGCGCAGGCGGTTGAAAAACACGCCGCCGAACTCGTCAGGCTTCTGCAAAAAGAAGAACTGATCAACGAAGCGTTGCAGCAAAGTAAAGAAGCCCTCGAACACGCCGCTTTTCACGATTTTCTGACCGATTTACCGAACCGCACTTATCTTGTCGAACGGCTTAACCTTTTGATTGAAATCGGCATCGAAATTTCTCATAAATACTACGTTTTATTTTTAGATTTGAAGCGTTTCAAAAGCATCAACGACCGGCTCGGACATAACATCGGCGACCGCATTCTCAGGCTCGTCGGCAAACGGCTCGTGCGGCTTCTGCGAAAAGAAGACACGGTGGCGCGGCTCGGCGGCGACGAGTTCGCCATTATTCTCAACGATTTGGATTCGGTCGAAGTCGCCGTCCGCATCGCCGCGCAGATTTACGAAAAGCTGGCGCAGCCTTTTCTGATCGAAGGACACAAGATTTACTCGGACCTGCACATCGGCATTGCGCCGTTCGATGTCGAACACCACAAACCCGAAGACGTTCTGCGCGATGCCGACATTGCGATGCACTACGCCAAAGACAATTCGATGAGCGTCGCGGTGTTCGATAAGAAACTTCGCGCCCTCTATTTAGAAAAAATCCGTCTCGAAGCCGACTTGCGCTATGCCGTCGAACGCGGCGAACTTTCGATGCACTATCAGCCTTTGATTAACTTGAGAAATGGCGCGCTCATCGGTTTTGAAGCCCTTCTGCGCTGGAATCATTCCGAAAAAGGTTTGATTTCACCGGCGCAGTTCATCCCGATTGCCGAAGATTCGGATTTGATAATTCCGATTACCAAATGGATTCTGCGGGAAACCTGCTCGCAGATCGCCTGTTGGCAGAAACTCGCGGCGACTTACGAAAATCTGCTGGTCAGCGTCAACATTTCGGGCAAGCATCTGACCGACGTGAGTCTGGTGGACGACGTGCGAAAAGCGTTGCAGGATTCAAACCTCGCGCCGTCGTCGCTGAAACTGGAAATCACCGAAAGCGCGGCGATGGACAATCCCGATCAATCCATTCAAATCCTGCACAATCTGAAAAGTCTGGGCGTGCAGCTTTCGATTGACGATTTCGGCACGGGTTATTCCAGCTTGAGTTATCTGCACCGACTTCCCTTCGACGCGCTGAAGATTGACCGCTCGTTCGTCTCCGGTGTCGGCGAACACAGCGAGAACTCGAAGATTTTGCAGACGATCATCTCGCTGGCGAAAAACCTGCGAATGCGAACCTACGCTGAAGGCATCGAAACTGAAGCTCAACTCGCCGTCCTGCAAAATCTCGGCTGCGATTACGGTCAGGGCTATTTGATGTCGAAACCTCTGCCGACTTCGCAGATCGAACAACTGCTCTGCCAAAATCATCAATGGTTGCCCTCCGTCGAAACGGAAACGCTCGAATTATCGAACGGCGCGGCGAGCGATGATAACCTGCCGGTGTTCTAAACTGTTTGGAAATTCAAAAGAAACTTCGACCAGCCCAAGTTCAGACTACTTACACCAATCTTCATAGTCAAACGATTTAAACGAAGCGCGAACATCCTGTTCGCCGCTGCTTTCACTCGCGGGCAGGATAACCCGCGCTTTAACCTGCGCGAGTCGCACAAAACTGAAAACCGATCTTAATTGGTTTAATGGAGAAAGCGTTTTCAACATCAACCCGAAGCAGAAGCATCACGCGCCGCCGCCCGCCGACACCGCGCCTTCAACTTGAAGCCACATTTTATTCGGTCATTATTGAAAGAGCCTGACACTTTTTGTCATCGCACACTTGCCAAAAACTGTTATTTCAACGCTTCCACATCTGCCTGAACCATCATCGCCAAAGAAGTTTCTGTTGACAAAACCCTTTATTCATCGGCGTTTCAAATCATTCAAGCCGTCAGAAATCTTTTGGCACAATGTTTGTAAAAGCAATTGTGTCCTGAATAAGGTTAAAGCAAAAGAAATAATTTTAGGAGTCTCGAAAAAAAACAAAATGAAAAAGAATCAAAAAGGTTTCTCGTTAATCGAATTGTTAATCGTCGTCGTCATCATCGGCATCAT
>JAYVGL010000378.1:0-4024 GCA_043772175.1 Pyrinomonadaceae bacterium
AATTTCTCGCGTAATCAGAAGAAAAGTTTGTTTTATTTCTTTTGCAGAACGTCGGCGAGTGTCGTTAGAAGTTTCTCCGCCGTGTAAGGTTTTGCCAGAGATGCGTTGATGCCTAAGGTTTGCAAGTCAGCCGATTGTTCGTTAGTCGTCAGACCGCTTGCCGCGATGATTTTCAGTTCGGGATTTAACCGCCGCAGAGCGCGAATCGTCGCCGCGCCGTCCATAAACGGCATCATCATATCGGTTACGACGAGCGCGATGCGGTCGCGGTGTTCGGCATATTGGGCGAGCGCGTCCGTGCCGTCCGTGGCGGTCAAAACCAGATAGCCGAATTTTTCGAGCGTAACTTGCGTTATCTGCCGGATGTTTTCTTCGTCGTCAACCACCAGTATTAGTTCGCCGCTCCCGGTCGGATACGGCAGGGCGATTTGTTTTTTGTCGTCGGCTTCAGCGATTGACGACGCAGGAAGATAAATTGAAAACTGCGTTCCTTTGTTCGGTTCGCTATAGACGTTGACAAAGCCGCCGTGACTTTTGACGATGGTGAGCGCGGTCGCCAAACCCAAGCCGGTTCCTTTGCCGACTTCTTTGGTCGTGTAAAACGGGTCGAAAATGCGTTTGACGACTGCCGGCGGCATTCCCGTTCCCGTGTCCGTCACGGTGACGACGATGTAATTTCCAGCTTCGGCTTCCAGACTCATCTGCGCGTAATTTTCATCTAAGCTGACATTTTTGGCGGTCATCGTTAATGTTCCGCCGGTCGGCATCGCGTCCCGCGCATTGACGCACAGATTCATCAAAACCTGGTGAATCTGCGTCGGGTCGGCGGAAATTAAAGTAAGCTCCGACTCGATGTTGAATTTTACGGTGATCGATTTCGGAAAAGTTTCCTGCAAAACTTTCACCAAATCCCTGACGATGTGTTTTAGCTGAACGAAGACGCGCTCACCTTCCACGCCGCGAGCAAAAGTTAAAACCTGCCGAATTAAATCCGCGCCGCGCTCGGTGTTTTCCCTGATAATCGAAAGCCAACGCGCCGAATCGCCGTCTGCCGCGCCCGTGGCGAGTATATCGGTCGCCATTAAAATCGGTGATAAGACGTTGTTTAAATCGTGCGCGATGCCGCCGGCGAGCGTTCCGATTGATTCCATTCGCTGCGCCCGCAAAAGCTGTTCTTCCGACTTTTTCTGCTCGGTGATGTCGGTGTTGATGATAAGAAAATAATCCGGCTGGTTCTGCTCGTTTCGCACTAAATTCCAACGGCTTTCGACAATCACGATTTTATCGGCGCGCGTCATTTGAGCCGCTTCAATTTTGTATTCGTTCCTTTTGCCGAGAGTTTTTTGCGCGGCAAGTAACTGCGTATCGTCGCCGCCGCACAGAACATCGCTAATCTCTTTGCCCAGAACATCATCGGTTTGCCAACCGTAAAGCAGTTCCGCGCCTTTGTTCCAATACAAAATCCGGTAATTGAGGTCGCAGACGAGAATCGCGTCCTGAGTTTTATCGAGCAGTGATGCCTGCTGCCGGATGCGTTCTTCGTCGAGTTTCCGGCGGGTGACATCCAGCACGACGATGAACAGCGACGGGCGCGTCTCGAAAACGATGCGGTGATAAGAGATTTCGACATCAATCGTTTCCCCGCTTTTTTTGCGGTGTTTGACGGGAAGCATCATCACGGCATCGGAATCTTCCACTTTTTTCATCGCGGAAAAAAATTCCGAAGCGTCGGCAGGCGAACCGACATCTTCGGCGTTCATCTTCAAAAATTCCTGACGGCTGTAGCCGTAAAGTTTGATCGCCGCCGCATTGACCGCTGTAAATCGGTAATTTTCGGCATCCATCACCCAAGCCGGAAACGGGTTGCTTTCAAACAGCAGACGGTAGCGTTCCTCGCTTTCCGCCAGCGATTGTTCGGCGTGTTTGCGCTCGGTAATTTCCGTGCGAAGGGCGATATATTGATAAATTTTCCCGCCGTCGTTCAGAAAAGGCACTATCGTCGTGTCAACCCAATAAAGCGAATCGTCCTTCGCCCGGTTGCAAATCTCGCCGCGCCAGGTTTTGCCGCTTTTAATCGTCGTCCAAAGATTACTGATGAATTCTTTCGGATGATAATCGGAATTGATGATGCGATGGTCTTGTCCGATTAGCTCGGCGCGGGGATACTGCGAAATTTCACAGAATTTATCGTTGACGAAAGTGATCCGCCCGCGCTCGTCGGTAATTCCGATGATTGCCGATTTATCGAGCGCGAACTTTAATTCCGAAAGCTCTTTTAACAAACTTCCGTATTCCGATTCGTCTCGACTGATTGCGTTTTTCTCGCCTTTGATAATTTTGCTCATAATAAAATGTCGGCGGCATCTTGATAAACTGCCATTAGCTTTAGCTATTGGTCAAAGACAAATAAAATACCGGTTTCAGCCGAATTCTAAAATTAAATTTCCGCTTGGCTTCAGCCTAATTTATGCTAAAGCAAACCGGACTCCGAATCAGATGCGCCGGATTTCTTCAAACGGTAACGAAGCTGGTCGCGGGAAACGTGCAGAAGTTTAGCGGCTTTGGTTAAATTTCCGTTCGTCCGCTCAAACGCTTGCCGCGCCAGCAGCAGTTCGACCGCTTCGAGCGCGATGCCTTCCGGCGGCAGCGTAAAATTTCTATTTTCCGTCTGTTGTAATTTGTGTCCCGACAAATCCGACGGCAAAAATTCGGTCGTGATAAACTCGCCGTCTTCGAGAATCGAAGCGCGTTCGATGACGTTTCGCAGTTCGCGCACGTTTCCCGCCCATTCGTAATTCTTGAAAATTGCGGCGACTTCCCTGGAAAGCCCGCGCAGTTTTTTTGCGCCGCGTCGTTTTTCATTCGTCTTTTCGATGTAATGCGCGGCAATCAGTAAAACGTCGTCGCCTCTCTCTCGAAGCGGCGGAATGTCAATTTGAATCACCGCCAAACGATAATACAAATCGAGTCGAAATTTTTCTTCCTCGCTCAGCCGTTTCAAATCTTTATTCGAGGCGGCGATGACGCGCACGTCGAGCGGCAAAGCCTTCAGACCGCCGACGCGCCGAAAAGTGTCTTCCTCCAAAACGCGCAGCAGTTTCGCTTGCAGGTTGAGTTCGAGTTCGCCGATTTCATCAAGGAAAATCGTGCCGTTTTGCGCCTGCTCAAACAAACCTTCCTTGCGTTGTTTGGCATCGGTGAACGCGCCTTTTTCATAGCCGAAAAGTTCCGATTCGATCAACGTCGCCGGCAGTGCGGCGCAGTTTATCGTTATGTATGGCGCAGCGGCGCGGTCGGAAGCGTAATGAATCGCGCGGGCGAAAAGGTCTTTGCCCGTTCCCGTCGCGCCTTGCAAAAGAATCGAAGAATCGGACGCGGCAACTTTTCGAGCGAGTTCTTTGGCGCGAATCAGCGCGGGCGATTCGCCGATGATTTGTTCAAAATTAAATTGATTCAGACGTTCGCGCCGAGCCGCTTTAACCTCGCGCCTTAATTGTCCGGTCTCCAAACCGTTCCGCAAAGTTACGCGCAGCTCTTCAAGATTGATGGGTTTCCCGATAAAATCGTGCGCCCCGCCGCGCAGGGCGGCAAGCGTGTTCGGAACGCTGACGTTTCCGGTAATCATAATAACGATTGTTTCGGGATTTTGCCGTTTGATTTCTTCCAAAACATCCAGCCCCGAACCGTCCGGCAAATCAATATCGAGCAGGACAATCGGCGGCTCTTCTTCGGCTAAAACGCGCACGGCTTCGGCGACGCTGCCCGCCTCGACCGCCTCGTAATTCCACGAGCGCAACGCTTCGCCGAGCGTCATTCTGATAAAACGCTCGTCGTCCACGATTAAAATTTTACCGCGCGTCGTCCGTATAATAAGTTATTCCTCGATTGGCGTATTCAGGTGCGTAAAGAAATTTTAAGGTTGATTATAAGCGTAAAAATTTCTTTTTAATAATCTGCAAACAAAAAAAGCGCGAAAATTTTCGCACCGCCAGTCGAAAATTTTCGCGCTTGAAGACAATTTTCG
>JAYVGL010000379.1:0-11187 GCA_043772175.1 Pyrinomonadaceae bacterium
TAATAACTGCCGTCAATGTTTTCCGGGTTGACGTTCAAGGTCGAGCCGTGCGCGATTGATTCTTCTAAAACGTCGCGGATTTTCTCGAAAAGCGCGTTCACTTTTTTGGCTGAAACTTCGTTCGCCGGAGTTTGCGGATTGACGCGGGCGAGAAACATCGCTTCCGAAGCGTAGATATTTCCCAAACCCGTAACTTTCGTTTGGTCGAGGAGAAATTCTTTCAGGCTTTTCTTTGATGTTTTCAAAACGCCGCGCAGATACTTCGGCGTAAAATCTTCGCCGAACGGTTCGGGCGCAAGGGATTTTAATTCTTTGGTTTCGTGCAGCTTATCGGTTTCAACGATTCGCATAAAACCGAAATGCCGCTGGTCTTGAAAAACGAGGCGCGTGTCGTCGGCGAAATAAAAAGCGGCGTGCGTATATTTCGGATTTTCGCGCTCCGGCGGCAAAAGCATAAATCGCCCCGACATCCGCAGATGAGCGATCAAAGTTTGTCCGTTATTCAAATCGAACAAGATATGCTTGCCGCGCCGCGTAACCGAAACAATTTTTGCATCTTTCAATTTACCGGCGAATTCGTCGGGCGAATTAAACGGCGCGAGTCGTTCGCGGAGCAGCTCGGCGGCGATAATCTTGCGCTTCGCCGTCAATAAATTTAACGACCGCACGACTAATTCGACTTCGGGTAGTTCGGGCATAAAAGTCAACTATGAATTACGAATTTCAAATTACGAATTACGAATGGTGAAAAGAATTCTTTCTCGATTTGGTAAATGATAGCAATTCAGTTTGAGAAGTGCGTGATCTAAAATTCGTAATTCGTAATTAAATTAAGAAAGACCGCCGCAATTTATGCGAACGGTCTTTCGGTTAAGTCGAAATCCGGTTTAGAAACTCGGAATCGCTACGCTTTCGGCGAGCGTTTCATCCGCTTCGCCGACGAGTGCATCGCCTGTTACTCCGAAGTTGACGACGCGCAATTGTCCGTTAGAACTCTGATAGATATACCAAACCAATTGACCGCCTTCGTTGCGTCGGGCGACAAAATCGGTTTTGCCGTCGCCGTCATAATCGCCGAACAAACGTCCGTCCGAATCTAAACCCCACTGCAAAACGAACGGCTGACCGTCGGAACTGCGCCGAACGTAATAAGTTACCGGAACACCGGTTACCGTTACGCCGCTCGGATCGCGCTGGACGAGTTGATCTTGTCTGCCATCACCGTCAACATCTACCTGAATGGAAGGGAAAACAAAATCGGTAGCCGGTGCTGCCACTCCGCCCCAAAAAACCGTTTGCAGAGAATTGTTAGAACTGAGGCGCGTGCTCCACTGCACACCGCTGGTGCTGCCGCGAACGGTCGTCAGATCGTTTGTGCCGTCTTTGTCAAAGTCGCCGACCATTGCGATGTCATTAGCAGCACCGACGAATCCGAAGAATTCGTAGCGCGGCTGGTTGTTGGAACTCTGGATGATATACCAGATGCCTTCGGTTTGGCGGTAAATAGCGATGTCGGTTTTGCCGTCGCCATCATAATCCGCCGGAACAAGCTGATCGGTTCCCGCCGTCGTTCCCCATCGGACGATTCGCAGAGTGTTGCTGCCCGATTGATAAATCTGCCAGACGCGCGTTGTTCCTTCGGTGATGAAGGTGACGAAATCGCCGCGTCCGTCGCCGTCGTAATCGTCGGTCGCCGAGTTGATCGTTCCCGCGCCGCTGACGAAAAATGTATTAAAACTGTTGTCGAGACTGTTCAAGGTAAAGAAATTGCCGGTGCTTGAACGCAAAACTTTAATGTCCGTGCGCCCGTCGCCGTCGTTATCGAAAGCGCGCGTCGCTACTTTGACCTGCCCGCGAATCTCGCCGCCCGTAAAATTAGCGGTGTGAATGTTGACATACCAACGATTCGCCCGCAAATCGGCGACCTGCGCGGGCGTTACGTCGAACGTCAGCGGACCGATGGTTCCGCTCGTGCCGCCCGTCAAATTGAAACTGAAGCGCACCGGACCGTTGACTCCGACCGGACCGGCATCGTGAATGTGACCGGCGACGACGTTCGAGGTTGTGCCGGTGTAAGTTCCGACAACCGTAAATTGAGTTTCGGCGGCGTTCAGCGTAATCACGCATCTGCCCGTGCCGGTCGAGGCTCTGACCGGAACTTCCTGCGCGGCGGTGATGCTGACGGTAAACTTCTGCTGCGCCGCCGCCGTGTTGGAAAATACAATCGCCGACAAACAGATTGCCAGCGTTAGGAAAATTTTTGTTCGCATTTCGAGATACTCCTTGAAAAAAATTATAGATGTTAGATGCCTTTAGATATTGAAATGGAAAATGAACGCCCGTTTGAAACAGGAGAAAGACAAATTTCTTTCGGTGTTCGGTCGTTTGACTGAATTTTAAGATTTTCAAGGTTGAATGTCAACGAAATCGGCGGAACAGCGCGAAATCGGCGAGATTATTCTGCGTGCGGCATTTTAACTGCGCCAGATCGCTCGATTTCAGAAAAACAAAAGTGTTTCGCCGACATTCTCAGACTTTCGTGTAATCGGAAAGCGATGTCTTGTCGCCCAGCACCGCGCCGCCGCCGACCGTCGCGTGTCTGCCGATATGACAGCTTCTGCCGATGACGGCGTTGCTGATATGCGCCCCGTTCGAGATGCGCGTGTGCGCCCAGACGACCGAATTTTCGACGACGGCTTTTTCCTCGACGTGAACGCCCGTGCCGAGAATCGAATTGAGAACGCGCGCGTGCGGCTTAATCACGCAGTCGGCGGCGACGACCGAAGTTTTATCCACGATTGCCGTGTGCGAGACATCGAATTCGCCCGATTTTTCCAGCTCGAAAAACTTGATCTGCCCGCTCGTAAAATCGTGGTGCGCTTGCAGATAACTCTCCGGTGTGCCGATGTCGCGCCAGTATTCGGCGTTCATCACGAACGCGAAAAATTCTTTTTCCCCGCTTAGAAGGTCCGGGAAAACATTGTATTCAAACGAGACGTTTTCGTTCGCCGGAATCAAATCCAAAACGCCCGGCTCTAAAACGTAAATTCCGGCGTTGATGTTTTTCGTCGTCAGCCCGGCGAGTTCTTCCGGCTTCGGTTTTTCCAGAAAACGAAGCACTCTGCCGTTCGTTTCGGTTTCGACCAAGCCGTAAGCCGAAGGATTTTCGACCGGCGTGAGAACAATCGTCGCCGCCGCTTTTTTCTGCCCGTGAAATTCGACGACTTTTGAAACGTCCAAATCCGTCAGTACGTCGCCGTTGAAAACCACCGTCGTTTCACGAATGGCATCTTCGGCGAATTTGTATGCGCCGCCGGTTCCCAGTGGTTGCGGCTCGGTCAAATAACGCAGCTTTACGCCGTAATCCGAACCGTCGCCGAGCAGATGCTCGATTTTGTCCGGCTGATAATTCAGCGAAAGTGTAATATCTTCGATTCCGGCGTGCCGCAAAATCTCAATTTGATATATTAGGAAAGGGCGATTGAGAACGGGAACAATCGGTTTCGGCGTGTAAATCGTCAGCGGACGCAGCCGCGTGCCTTTACCGCCCGCGAGAATCAATGCTTGCATAATTTACAGACTAAGAAAATTAACCGGAAAAATCAAAGCCGACGAGCTTAACAAAACAAAATAAAAATGTTGAAACTTGTTGACACGATTTATGTTGATATGCTAATTTCATTTTGGAGATCAGGCGAAAATTCCTTATCACACACTTCTAATTTTCGTTAACGCACTTTCCGGTGTATCAAAAAACAAATTTCGGGTTTGAGGCATTAAATTCACGATGAGCTTCGATAAAATAAAAGCTATGCGAAATGCCGAGCGATTTTTGTCCCAGGGCAAGATTCGAGCGGCAATCAACGAATATCAACGAGTCGTCGAAAACGACCCGAAGGATTTCAGCACGTTGAACATTTTGGGCGATCTGCACGCCAAAAATCTCAACAAACAGGAAGCCGTCGGCTGTTTTACGCAGGTTGCCGAATACTACAACGACCAGGGTTTTTCTCATAAAGCCATCGCTATTTACAACAAAATCTTCCGCATCGAACCGCATTCGATGGAAGTCTCGGCTAAATTGGCGCAGCTTTACCAGATGAAAGGCTCGCTCGCCGAAGCCCGCAAACATTACACCTCGCTCGCCGAACAATATCAAAGCAAAGGACAAAAAATCGAAGCCCTGACGATTTGGAAGCAGATCGCCGAACTCGACCCGCACAATACGGAAATTTATCTGAAAATCGCCGACACTTACTGTCAGGAAAAACAGTTGGACGAAGCTGCGGAAGCCTTTACGGAAGCGGGTTTGCGATTCAATAAACACGAAAAATACGAATCTTCGCTGACGGCTTTCTCCAGAGCTTTAGAAATCAAGAAAAACGATTTGCGGGCGTTGAAAGGTCTTGTCAAAGCGCAGATCGGATTGGGCGATGCCGATGAAGCGGCGCACACGCTCGAAAAAGTCAGCGAAGATCAGCCTTACAACCGCGACATCCTTTATCTGCTGGTAGATTGTCATCTGGAAGCGGAAAATCTGGCGGAAGCCGAAAAAGTCATCTTCAAATTGGTCGAGCAGGAACCCGCCAATTACGCGAAATTTCTGGAACTCGTCAAACTGCATCTGAAAAGCAGCAACCTGGATGCGGCGATGCGAATTCTGACTTTTTCGGCGGAGCATCTGCTGGTCGGCGGACAGGCGGAGAATTTCTTTGAATGGACGAATGAAATTTTAGCCAGAAACCCGGAACGAACCGATGCCGTCAGATTGCTGGTGCAATATCACGCCTGGCATCGGGACACCGACGCGCTCAAAGCATCGCTCGAACGACTGGTCGAGGTGGCGCGGGGAGTCGGCGACATCGAAAACGAACGCTACGCGCTTTCGCAGCTCGTCTTGACCGCCCCGCAAACCGAAAGCACACAGCGGCTTCAGGAAATAAACACGGCGCACGGCTTTGAACCGGATACGGCGGTCGAAGCGGAAAATTATTTTGAAGTTTCGCCGTTTGAAAATTTCGCGCCGGTCGAAGATTTTGAAGAGTCCGGCGATTACCAGGAAAAAATCGCCGAATTCAGTTTCGCCGAAGTCAAAAGCGCATACGATTTTGAATCGAACGGCGGCAATCCGAATGGAAAAAACGGCTCGTCGAACGGCGCGAAGTCAGCCGATGCTTTCGACGCGACCGATTACGCCGAAATCGTCGAGGATTACTCGACGAACGAGGTCGTTGATTCTTCGAGAGTGATGCCGACCGGCGAATTAAAGCTCTCCGAAGAACAAAAGCTGCAAAAAGAAATCGAAAGCATTGATTTCTACATCGAGCAGGGTTATCAGGATTTAGCTGCCAAATCACTGGACGAACTCGAAGCGCGTTTCGGAGCGCAGCCGCAGATTATCGAGTTGCGCGCCCGTCTCTACGGATTTGCGCCGACCCCGGAGATCGAGATCGTCCCGGAGAAAGAAACGCTGCGGGAGCCGCCGTTTGAAAAGAAATCGAACGAAGGGAAACAATCGGGTTCGGAAAATCTCGACGACCTGAAAAGCGAACTCGATGTCGAAGAAGTCGGTCAGATTGATATAGACGATAAATACGAAACGCATTATCATCTGGCGACGGCATATAAAGAAATGGGTCTGCTGGAGGATGCCATCCGGGAGTTTCAGGATGCAGTCAATTTGATCGAGATGAATGACGGAACGCGGCGGTTTTTCCAATGCTCGAATCTGCTCGGACATTGTTTTTTGGAAAAACAGATGCCGCATCTGGCGGTCATCTGGTATCGGCGCAGTCTGGAAGTGGCGAATCTGATCGAAGAGGAAAGACAAGCTCTTTATTACGAACTCGGCAACGCTTTCGAGGCGGGCGGCGAGATCAAAAATTCGGTTCAGTATTTTGAAAAACTCTACGCCGAAGATGTCAACTACCGCGATGTCAATCGTCGTCTGGAAAATCTGCGGGCGAAAAATTCCGGCGTGTAGGCAATTCTAAAATATCAATCAAAACAAAACAAAATAAAAAAGCCGCGAGTTTTGAGACTGGCGGCTTTCTTGTTTTCAGTTGGAAACCTCAAAAGAAAGTCCGGCGAACTTGCGGCTGGTCGCGCTTTTTTGACTCTGACGGCGACTGCCGCAAAATCACACCCGTTTGGGAGAAGTGCGGCAGACTCAAATTCGTCAGACTTTTGGAGACGGCTTTCCGCAATTGGTTTTTCATATCGTCTGCCTTATTTTTCGACACACGCGCCGAACTGCGCCGAACTTAACAAAATACTCATAAACAACTATAATCCAATGATGCGAGTGAAAACGAACGAAAGATAATCGAAAAAGCTCGCTTAAATCGTTCTAAAAACAACTGTTTATGGTTGCCAAACTGACCGTCGTCTTTTTTATTATTCTATGTCTGCTGCTCGGACTTTACCTGACACTTCTGCCGTGGGTGAGCTTCGGCGTGATCGGCGATTGGGGCGACAATTATTTGTTGGCGTTCGTATCGGAAAAAGCGAGTCTGCCGATTTTGCGGCAAACCATCGCTTCCGGCTGGGTTCGCGGAGCGGTTACGGGGTTGGGCGTTCTGAATTTACTGCTCGCGTTTTGGGAAATCGCGCATTTCAAACAGAGCGTTGAAATGCTTGAAGGTAGAGAAACAAAAAGCGACAAGTGAAAAGTGAAAAACCGTTTTTGATCGAGAAGCCGCTGATTTACCTAATTACCGACGGCACGGCAACTGTCGAAAACTTCGCCGAAAAAAAAGAAAGAATCATTCATCTCGTCAAAATCGCCGTCGAAACAAAAGTTTCCTTCGTTCAGATTCGTGAAAAGCAAATTCCGGCGCGAATGGTTTACGAACTCGCCGCACGAGCCGTCAAACTCGCCGCAAATTCCGCCACTAAAATTCTAATCAACGACCGCGCCGACATTGCGCTGGCGGCGAATGCCGACGGCGTTCACCTGACCGCCGAGTCGCTTGCCGCCGAGGTTATCAGAAGTAACTTTCCCGTTGGTTTTATCATCGGAGTCTCCGCGCACACGCTCGAAAAAGCCGCTGCCGCCAGAAAACAAGGCGCGGATTTTGCGACTTTCAGTCCGATTTTCCCGTCGCCCGAAAAAGGCGCACCGCAGGGAATCAAGCGGCTGAAAACAGTCTGCCATCGGCTGAAACCGTTCCCGATCATCGCGCTCGGCGGCGTTGACGAAACGAATCTCGCAGAAGTTCTGCAAGCCGGCGCGAGCGGTTTCGCCGCCATTCGGTTTTTGAACGACGAGAAAAATTTGAGAAAGTTAAACGAAAAGTTTCACGGGCAAAATTAAATGACGACCGACAAATTCCCAATCCTAAATTCCAAATCCGTAGTTCCGAAGGTTTGCCTGACGATCGCCGGACTTGATCCGTCGGGCGGCGCGGGCATCGTCGCCGACATCGAGACATTTACGGCGTTCGGCTGTTACGCGACGTGCGCGATCACTTCGCTGACTTTCCAAAATACGATTGGTGTTTTCGGTGCGGTTCATCAAACCGCCGAAACGGTTCGCAGGCAAATCACGCCGATTTTGCAGGATTTTAACGTCGCGGCACTGAAAACCGGAATGCTGCCGACGCGCGCGATAATCGAAGAGACGACGCGAATTATTAAAGAAAATGATCTGAATAACGTCGTCGTTGATCCGGTCGTGCGCTCGACTTCCGGCTACGATCTGATTGATGACGAAGCGTTGCGGTCTCTGATTGAAAATCTTTTTCCGCTCGCCGAAATCGTTACGCCGAATCTGCCGGAAGCCGAAAGAATCGCCCGAATGAAAATCGAAAGCGAAGCCGACATCGAAAAAGCGGCGCGGATTATGCAGAGTTTTGGCGCGAAAAATGTTCTGATTAAAGGCGGACATTTTTACAGTCAGCAGTCAGAAGTGAGCAGTGAGCCGTCTTTGGCGAAAAGCCGAAAAGCGCGGGATTTTTTATTTAGCGGCGACGAACTGCAAATTTACGAAGCGGAATATATCGAGACGACGGCGACGCACGGGACGGGCTGCACTTTGTCGGCAGCAATTACGGCAAATCTGGCTCTGGGAAAAACTTTGCCGGAAGCGGTCGAAATCGCTAAAAGATACGTGACCGAAGCGATTCGCACCGCGCCGCTTTTGGGAAGCGGACATTCGTCGGTAAATCATTTGCTGAAGGAGTTTAAGTAACCCGGATAAAATTCGGCAAAGGCGCGGCAACCTTGAATTTAACACCGCGCTTTGGACATTGGCGGCGAAAATTGACACAATAAGGGCGTTGAAAATTTCTCTGAAAATCAATTAGAAACGTCATTTCCCAAATATCAAAACAGCCTGATGCAGCTAGTAGATTTAGAAAAAGAAACCGCCGAACCGAGCGGCTTGCGGCTGGTTTCCGACAACAAAAAACCTCAGCAATTCCCGATTCTCGAAAAACAATTCGTCAATTTTATGTTTCTGCGCGTCAATCCCGATTGGCGTAAATTAAGCGCGAAACACAAACGGGGTTTCAAAACCGAGTTTGAAGATGTTTTTGAAAATTTCAATAAGAGTCTGCTGCTGTTCAGTTATTCGCTGGTCGGTTTCGATTCCAAAGCCGATTTGATGTTTTGGCGCATCGGCACGTCGCTCGATTCGATACAGGAAATGACGGCGAAACTTTACCGCACGAATCTCGGCAGCTACTTAGAGACGACCGATAATTATTTGTCGGCAACGAAAAAAATGATGTTTCTGGGAGACGACGAAAACGACGGGGCGGAAGACCGTTACCACGTTAAAGCGGGCGGTAAAAAATATCATTTCGTGTATCCGTGCGTCAAAAACAGCGATTGGCAAAGTAAGTCGGGCGAAGAACGCGACGCGCTGATCGAAGAAAACTTTATGGTCGGCAAGCGATTCGAGAATATCAGAATTCATCTGACGCACGCTTTCGGCTTTAGCGAACAGGAATTTATCGTGTCCTTTGAAACGGACGAGCCGAAGGATTTTCTCGCGCTCGCCGAAGAACTGCGGCAGACTTCCGCCAGCAAATTCACGATGCGCGGCGCGCCGATTTACACTTGCCGACAGAGAAGTTTAGCGGAATGTTTGGACGCGCTCGGATAAGAAATTACGAATTTCAAATTACGAATTACGAATGTTTGATTAGAAAGAGGAAATCAATCAGACGACGAATTTAATTCGTAATTTGAAATTCGTAATTCGCAATCGAATATTATGACGACGGCGAGAAAATTTATCATCAGCGGCTTGGTGCAGGGTGTCGGCTATCGGTTTTTCGTGCAGCGGGCGGCGGCGCGGCATCAGGTTCGCGGTTACGTGAAGAATTTGGATGACGGGCGAGTTGAAGCGTTCGCCGAAGGAGACGAAAAATCGGTGGAGAATTTCAAACACGATCTGGTCGCCGGACCGACCTCTTCCAGAGTCGGACATATCGAAGAAGTCGTTCAGGACACAAGCAATTCATGTACGGCGTTTAGAATCGAGAAATAGTGGCAATTACGAATTTCAAATTACGAATGACGAACTGAGAATGCCTTTTCCGACATTTGTAATTTGAAATTCGTAATTTTAAAACAATGAATAACTTAAAAAACTTAATACGCGAAGTGCCTGATTTTCCGAAAAAGGGTATTAATTTCTACGACATCACGACGCTTTTGAAAGATGCCGACGGCTTAAAGCGGACGATAGACGCGCTCGCCGAACAATTTAAAGACGAGCGGATTGATACGGTAATCGGTGTCGAATCGCGCGGATTTATTTTCGCCGCGCCGCTGGCTTATCACTTGGGCGCGGGTTTCGTGCCGGTTCGCAAACCGAAAAAACTGCCCGCCGAAAGGGTTTCCGTTTCCTACGATTTGGAATACGGCACGGACACGCTCGAAATGCACAAAGACGCGGTGGGCGAAGGGCATAAAATTTTAGTCGTGGACGACTTGCTGGCAACTGGCGGAACCGCCAAAGCGGTCGTTGATTTGGTCGAACAACTCGGCGGTGAAATCGTCGGACTTTTATTTCTCGTCGAACTAAACTTTTTGCACGGGCGCGAGAAATTCGACGGCTACGACGTGCGTTCTTTAATTAAATACGATTCGTAATATGAAGTTCAGCGTTTTAGCGGCGGTGATTTTCTTCGCCGCCTGTTCGCAAACCCCGTTGACGACGGAAAACGCCGCGCCCAAAATCAACCAGACGACCGCCGAAAGACAGAAGATTGCGACCATAAACGAAGTTACGCAAATCACGCAGGCGATTCAGAAACTGGAGAAATTGGGGCGCGATATGGAAAATTTGCGGCAGTCGTCCGGCGCGGAAAGCCGGCGGCAGTGCGGTCTCGCAATGGAAGATCGGCAAAAGCAGTCGAGCGAACTCGATACGCGGGCGAAGAAACTGCCGAACCCGTTCGACGCGCAACTGACACCGATCATCGCCGACCTGTATGCCTGCGTTTCCTGCACGAAAGGCGCGTTGGAAAGCTGTGTGAAAACAAGAGCTTCGGTTAATCAGGCGATAGAAGAAATTTACCGGCAGTAATTCGGTGACTCTTTCCAGCAAAGTTCCATTCGGCGGAAAAATGAATTATCCTGAAAAGTGTTGACACCGAGGTTCTGCTCTCGTAGCTCAGTTGGATAGAGCGTTCGCCTCCTAAGCGCAAGGGCAGAAAAATATGTAGAAATTCAGCCGCCGATTTTCCTATATAATACGGCGGTTTTTACTGGGTAAAGCCGCGAAGGTTTCTATCAAAACTTAAAAAATGGCGAAAAATTCTAAAAAAAATGTAGAAAAAAATGTAGAATCGCCGTTTGCCGAAACGCCGCCGAAAAAGAAAAAAGCCCGATATAAAAGAGGGAAGTATCCTTACACGGTCGAACTCGTCGAAACCGGCGCGGTTTACGTTCGCAAAGCCGTCATCGGCCATAAGTGGGCACTCGATAAACCGTCGGGCGAAAAAATTCTCAAAAAAACTCAGCAGCAAGTCTGGCGCGTCTGCGATCCGCCGACCAAAGAACGCGCCGCCGAAGTTTTACAGGACATTCTCGACGACATCGAATTTGCCAGAAGCGGACGCGATAAACCGCTGTCGCTCTTCTCCGACATTATTGCCAAATTCGAGGCGGTCGAATTGCAGCCGGCGGTTTACTCGCCGACGGGCGAAAAGATTGCCGGTCGGCGTTCGCTCG
>JAYVGL010000380.1:0-8657 GCA_043772175.1 Pyrinomonadaceae bacterium
CGTGATGCGCGTTCCGAGTCGGGAACTGAAAGTTTATATTCCGGTGCGGATGGATTCCGGGCATATCGAAGTTTTTGAAGGCTTTCGCGTTCAGCACAATTTCGCGCGCGGTCCGGCGAAAGGCGGCATTCGCTATGCGCCCGATGTCACGCTCGATGAAGTCAAAGCACTCTCGGCGTGGATGACCTGGAAGTGCGCGGTCGTCAATGTGCCGTTCGGCGGCGGCAAAGGCGGAATTATCTGCAACCCGATTCAGATGTCGCAAGGCGAATTGGAAAGATTGACGCGCCGCTACACGGCTGAATTGTTCGATTTTATCGGTCCCGACCGCGACGTTCCCGCGCCGGATATGAACACGAACGAGCAGACGATGGCGTGGATTATGGACACCTACTCGATGCACAAAGGCTATACGGTGAACGCCGTCGTAACCGGCAAGCCGGTTGCGCTCGGCGGCTCCTTGGGACGGCGCGAGGCGACGGGACGCGGCGTTTTGTTCTGCGTTAACGAAGCCGTCAAAAAGTTCAAATTGATGCCCGCCGAAACTTCGGTCGTCGTGCAGGGATCGGGTAACGTCGGAGGCATCGGGGCGCAATTAATGTATGAGACGGGTTACAAAGTCGTCGCCATCTCTGATGTCAGCGGCGGCATTCATAACGCGAAAGGCTTAAACATTCCCGAAGTGCTGGCTTATTTACAGGCGAACAAAACGCTGGAAGGTTACACTGAAGGCGACCACGTTTCCAATAACGAACTTTTAGAAATCGAATGCGATGTGCTGGCTCCGTGTGCGACGGAAAACCAAATCACCTCGGTAAACGCCGGACGCATCAAGTGTAAAATTATGGCGGAAGGCGCAAACGGTCCGACCACACCGAAGGCTGACGCGATTTTGCACGAGAACGGTATCTTCGTCATTCCAGACATTTTAGCCAACGCCGGCGGCGTTACCGTCTCGTATTTTGAATGGGTGCAGGACCGGATGGGTTACTTCTGGCGCGAGGATGAAGTCAATCAGCGATTGGAGGAAAAGATGGTGGCGAGTTTCAAGGAACTGAGCGATTTGGCGGAACTGCACAAGGTTGATTCGCGCACCGCCGCTTATATGCTGGCGATTGACCGAGTGGCTTATGATACGAAAATGCGCGGTATTTATGCGTAAATACTACTTAATTCGTGAAAACGCTTGATTTTCGGATAAATATACAGTAATGTTTTACGGAGTTGCAATGGAACTTTGAAATGAATCGAAGTTCCTTTTTTAAAAGCGTTTGCAGCTCAGTGGCTTAAATTCTATTAGTTCACGCTAAACTTTCCGACTAGCAATGTTTGAAAGTTTTAGCGTGTATGTAATAATTGAGTAGCTTTGTAAAAGATAATAATTTTTCGTTTTCTTTAGAGAGCTACAATTGAAATTCAAATTTAAAATTATTTTCGGCGGAGGAATGTGATGAAACTCGCTAAGAACGCGTTTGTTATTGCGCTTACAATGCTGACATTAGTATTTACAATGTCGGCGCAAACTTTAAGACCAGAGAAGGATGATCGGAACACCGCGCCTACAGTCGGCACAGGTGGTCCTCCGGGCGGTCCAACCGGTCTTTTTACAATTTATGACGGCTCAACCCTGCGTGCGGGTGAGTTTACTTTCAGTGCGGCGTGGAGCAACTATGACCGCGATCCCGGCAATGTTGACATCAACGAAGTGCCGGTCAGCTTCCAGGTTGGTTTGAACGACTACATCGAGTTGTTCTTCAACACGGATGCGTATCGCGCTATCAAAGTTAACTCACCACGCAATCTGTCCGGCTTTTACCTGCCAAATACGAGGCTTAGAACTCTTATTCCGACAGGAACTCCTATAACAGGATTTAATGGTGGTTTGAATACCGTTCCGTCTGCCATTGTTTTAGGCAACGGAATTTTAAACGGACAGAATGTAAACGGTTTACCGGTGTTTCTGAACAACCGGGCATTTGTTCCGTTTCCTTTTATCGGCATCGGAAACGGCGGCAGCGGTTCGACCGCAGCTAATTTTCCCGGAGTCGGCTCAATTTACGGAAGCATTCTGCCGGGCATTGTTTTGCAGACGACAAATGTCGGCACCGCAACCCAACCTGTTATAGTGCCGTCAACCTTTACCAATGCTCCGACTTATTTGCCGGACGCGCCGTTTGTCAATCGTCAATATAGTGAGACGGCTTTCAGCACTTTCACGGTTGGCACAAAGATCAGATTTACGGGTCCGAACAATCCGTACGGCATCGGATTGATTCCGTTTTACCGCTTCTACGGTGACAAAGCAGATAATCTTAGTGGATTCAACCAACTGCAGCGCGGAGCCAGTCCGGGCGGCAATCGCGGCGATTTCGGTTTGGTTTTGTTCGGCGATGCCCGACTTGCCAAATATATCAACGTCTCCGCAAACTTAGGGTATATTTATAACAGCAGCGTAAAAACTAAAATCAACGGCACTGAATTAACGCTTCTGGATCGCCCCGATGAAGTTATTTCGGGTATTGGCGTTGACTTTCCGGTTAATAAGTATTTTCAACCTATTCTAGAATTCCGTTCGACTCAGTATGTCGGCGGCAGAACTCCGAATGCGTTTGAAAATAGTCCGATTGACGGACTCGCCGGTGCGCGTGTTTACCCGACTCGCTATCTTAGTTTGGGTGCCGCTTATCGCTACAACTTTAACCAACAGGACAGAGGCAGTTTCGATAAAAATACCTTTAGAAACTCGGCGACTGTTACAGGAGCTAACGGCGGCGTTTTCTCCTCGTCATTCTCCGGTGTTCCTCCGGGTTTCGTTACGTCAACCGATCCTAATGGATTTATTGTCCAGGCAAGCATCGGACGACGTAACGCCCGCAAAGGTGAAATTCTTAACAAGCCAGCCAATGTAACGAATTTGGCTCTCGGTGATGCGACAGTCAATCCGCCGTGTCCTCCGGGATTCCGTCCGAAAGCGGGACAGAATTGCAGCGACGACCAGACGGTTACGATTGCTACTACAGCGGTTGATCCCGAAAATGATGTGTTGACTTATAACTACACCGTTTCGGGCGGTCGCATTGTTGGAACCGGAGCGAATGTCTCGTGGGATTTGACCGGCGCACAGCCGGGAACTTATACGATTACCGCCGGCGTTGACGACAGTTGCGGTGTTTGCGGTCAAACGCAGACCAAAACAATTACCGTCGCGGCTTGCGATTGCGAAAAAGTTTGCGATTGTCCTACTTTGAGCGTTACCGGACCGGCTGGTGTTACCGGACCGGGCGAAACGATGACCTTTACGGCGAACGTCAGCGGCGGAAGCGGCGAAGCGGTAACTTACAACTGGTCGGTTTCAGCGGGAACGATTGTCGAAGGACAGGGAACGCCTGTAATCAAAGTTGCGACCACGCCGGAAATGGCTGGCGGCAATGTAACGGCGACTGTAGATATCGGCGGCGTTTGCGAAGAATGTCTGAGAACAAAATCTGAAACCGGTGTAATTGACACGATTCCGAAGGCTGAAGAAATTGATGATTTCGGAAAAGAGCCGAACGACCAAATTAAATCGCGTCTTGACGCTTACTTCAGCCGATTGCAGAACAATCCTTCGGCACAGGGATATATCTTTAACTACGGCGCAACTAAAGATGTTGTCAAACGGGAAAAATTGATTCGTGATTACATCACCTTCCGTAGTCAGGATGCAAGCAGATTTACATTTGTCAGAGGCGAAGGCGCAGACATCAGAACGAGATTAGTTCTTGTTCCGTCCGGCGCAGTAACCCCGACTCCGTAAATTAAATATCATCACGTCTAACTTGATGTGAATTTTCTTAAGCGAGTGAGATTTCCAACAAGGAAACCTCACTCGCTTATGTTTTTTAAAGTATTACTTTAAGTTATTTGCTTTATCTATGATTCTGTGTAGAATTAACAATGTTTCGGCATTCTCGTTAGGCAAGTGTAGCGAAACAAAGCTAAATCTCCCAAACAAATGTATTTTGGAATACAACAAAATCGGCGAAGTATTTCATCTTAAAAACCGACTGTTTTCTATTTTAAGAAACCTCAGTCGTCTTTCCGAAAGAGTATTAAAAATATGAACACAAAATCTAAGTACAGAATCGGTTATAAGGTAAATTTGCTGTTTTTAGTAGCGACGATATTTTTATTAAATGTCGGCGCGGCTTTTGCTGAACCGAACGAAGCCCAACCTCTCAAACTCGGTTCGTGGGACATCGTCGGACCGAACGGCGGCGACGTGCGAACGATTGCCGTTGATCCGAAAGACAAAAATCGTTTGTATATCAGCACTCTCGACGGACAGATTCATACTTCCGCCGACGGCGGTTTGACCTGGAAACTGCTCGTCAATCTCGGCAAACCGCAACTTGTTCTGGATCAATTAGTGGTTGATCAGCGTGATTCTAAAATAATTTATACATCGGGTTATCGCGGTAAAAAAGGCGGCGGTTTTTACAAAACGACTGACGGCGGCGCAACCTGGAAAGAATCTAAAGATTTGCAAAACGAACCGATTCACGCGATGGTGCAGTCTTCGTTTGATCCGAACGTAATATTCGTCGGAACGGCGGACGGCATTTGGATGTCAAAGAATTCGGGCGATGCTTGGGAAAAAATCAAGTCCGACACGATGCCGGTCAATGTGGATTCGCTGGCGGTTGACCCGCGCGGACTGGAAACAATGTATGCCGGAACGACCTGGCGAGCATACAAATCAACCGACAGCGGTAAAAACTGGCGGTTGATTAAAGAGGGAATGATTGACGATTCAGACGTTTTCGCCATTACGATTGACAAGGAGAATCCTGATCACGTCGTCGCTTCGGCGTGCAGCGGGATTTATGAATCAAACAACGCCGGTGAGAAGTGGGCGAAGATTCAGGGAATTCCGTCGCAGTCGCGTCGAACACGCGATCTTCTGCAGCATCCCGGCAAACCCGGAACAATTTACGCCGCTACTACGCAAGGTTTCTGGATGACTTCCAACGGCGGCAAAACCTGGATAATGACGACGCAGAGAGATTTGGAAATCAATTCCGTCGCTGTTCACCCGGATGATCCGAACCGTATTTTTATCGGCACGAATAATTACGGCGTGATGATTTCCGGCGATGGTGGTAAATCTTTTAATCAAGCCAACGACAATTTTACAAGCCGATTTACTTATTCGATCACTGCCGATCTGGAAAACCCGAATCGCCTGTATGCGATGACGCAGAATACGGCAACCGGCGGCGGCTTTTTTTTCATCAGCAGCGACGGCGGCACGAGTTGGCAGCAGGCTAAAAACCTCGAAGTTACACGCATTTCACCTTACTCATTTTTGCAGGACAACGTAAATCCGAATACGCTTTACCTCGGCACGAACGTCGGGATGTTTCGTTCGGCTAATCGCGGCATCAACTGGACGCAGCTTCTGCCGCCGAAACCGCCGCCGGTTAAACCGACCAAGCGCACGGCAACCGCCCGCCGCTCGACGAAATCAAAAACGACGGTGAAAAAGCCTGAAATAGCAGTTGCGCCGCTGCCGGTTCAGCCGCTGACGAGTTTTATTCCCGCGTTGGGCGAAAAAATAAATGTTTTGGCATATACGCAAGACGGCAAAAACGGAATTCTGGCGGGAACGGACAAAGGAATTTACCGAACTTACGACGTGGATAGAGGCTGGGACAGAGTTTTATTCGGCGAAGGACTCGATCCGAGAGTTCTGGTTTTGACGACTTCGCCTGTTCAGCCGCAGACGATTTGGGTCGGCACGGCGATTTCCGGTGTAATTGTTTCGCGCGATAACGGTGCAACGTGGCAAAAGGTTCCGGGTGTGCCGGAAAAAGTTCCGGTCAGCGCGATTGTCTTTGATCCGAAAAATCAGGAAAATATCTATGTCGGCACGACGCAGACGTTTTATTTGTCCCGCGACGGCGGCAAAAACTGGACGCGGAAAGGCGGCAACTTGCCGCTCGGCGATTACGCCAGTATTTTAATCAATCCGAAGAACTCGAAGGAGATTTTCGCGGCGAGTGCGCTCGAATCAGACGGCGGGATTTTCTACTCCGATGATATGGGGTCGAATTGGAAACGAATTGATTCTAAAGATATGAAGTTGCCGAGCCGCCGCGTCTGGTCAATGATTTTCGATCCGAACGACTCGAACCGCATTTTTGCGGGAACGCATTCGTCCGGTGTTTACCGCATCGAACGCGCCGTAAAAACTGAGACGACGGAGCAGACGACCGCACCGGCTGACGGTTTGACTCGTCCGCGAGTCGCCATTTCTGGTAATTGAAACCAAACTCAAAAAATAAAAAATAGCGGTTATGACAATGAGCCGCTATTTTTTATTTGGAACTTGACCGTCGGAAATCTATAATTGCAAGATGAACCAAAAAGCGGCACGTGTTTCGACGGGCGAAATTTTTCTGCAAAAAATGATTCCCTTCGAACGGATTCCGCATCAATCGAGACTGTTTCTCGATTTTCTGCAAGCCCCGCCGAACCTCAACGAATTCTATCCCGAAAAAAATGCGCCGCTCGAAGATTTTGCCGAAAGAGTTTTAGAGAATTATAAGACCGACCGCACTGCGCTCGGCGACGCTTTGACGCAACTCAATAAATCTCTCGGCGCAAGTCAAAAGACCCTTGAAAACATCGAGCTTTTGCGCGAATCCGATTGTCTAGCGATTGTTACCGGGCAGCAAGCCGGACTTTTTTCCGGCGCGATTTACACGATTTACAAAGCCGTCTCCGCCGTCAAACTCGCCGCCGACCTGAAAAAAAATCATATTAAAGCCGTCCCGGTTTTTTGGATCGCCGAAGAAGATCACGACTTTGAAGAAGTCAAAAAAACTTTTGTTTTGGATAAAAAAGGAAAGTTGGCTGAATCGAACAACGCGCCGCCGGAACGGATCGAGAACGCGCCCGTCGGGTTAACCAGGTTGGACGAAACGATCAACGAAACCGTCGAAGCGTTATTTGAAAAGTTTTCGCACACCGAATTTACCGACGAGATAAAAATTTTGCTGTCCGAATCATACGAGCCGGGCGAAACTTTCAGCACGTCTTTCGCCAAATTCCTGACTAAAATTTTTGCCGACTACGGTTTGATAATTTTGATGCCGCTTGATTCTGAATTAAAAAAACTTTGTGCGCCGATTTACGCTGAAGCGGTGGAAAAATCAGATGAGATAATCGCGGCTTTGCTGGAAAGAAACGCAGAATTAAAAAAATCCGATTATCAGCCGCAGGTTCTGGTTGAAAAAGATTCGTTTCCATTTTTTTACCAAAACGAAAGCGGCGTGAGACAGGCTTTGAGAAAGAATCTCGACAACGGCAAAGTTAAAATTCATAAATCGAAAACCGAATTTACTGTTGACGAGCTAGCAGCAATCGCCCGCACTTCATCGTCGAGTTTGAGTCCGAACGCGCTGCTGCGTCCCGTCGTGCAGGATTATCTGCTCCCGACGCTCGTCTATTTCGGCGGCGCGGCGGAAATCGCTTATTTCGCGCAGAACTCGGCGATTTATAAAGTCTTGAAGCGTCCCATAACGCCGATTAGTCATCGCGCAAGTTTAACCATTATCGAGCCGAAAGACGCGCGAACATTAGGGAAATACGATTTGAGTTTTACCGATTTGTTCGACGGCAAAGACGCACTGCAATCAAATGTAGTCGAACGATTCTTAAACGAGAAAACGGCGCGTGTTTTTGAAGAAGTCGAGGCCGGCATCAACTCGCAATTGATGCTGCTGGCGGCAAATCTCGACGCGAAGGAACCGACGCTGGCGGCGAATTTAGCCAACCGGCGCAAGAAAATTTTGTGGCACATCGCCGCGCTGCGCGGTAAATATCACCGCGCCGAGATGTCAAAAAATGAAGTCGCCGCCAACCGACTCGAAAATCTTTTCGCCGCGCTGCTGCCGCACGACGCTTTGCAGGAACGCACTCTAAACGTCGTTACTTTTTTGAATTCGTATGGGACGAATTTTATAGAATGGGTTTACGACGCAATTGAATCGGGCGAACAGGATCATCGGATTTTATTTTTGTAAACTTTTCGCCGTATTTTTTGAAACTCGAACCGCGATTTGGTATATTGTTGGCAATCAATTCAAATGACACCGCGCTCGATTTCAAAACTGCGACCGAACATCACCCGCCCGAACCTTTTCGCGGGCGACTAATTTTCTTTTTCTTCAAACAATCGTTCAGCGTCGGACTCGAAACCCGACGAATGTTTTTATTCCAGACTGAGCAAAAATCAGTCGGCTAAACGGAAAATGTTTTCACATTTTCGACGAAAGGAAGGAAGATTTATGACACCGACCACCGAATTCCAAAAACCGATTATCAAAACCGAACTGCCCGGACCGAACGCCCGTGAAATCATCGCCGCCGACGCGCAGTATGTTACGCCGTCGTATCCGCGCCCGGATTACAAACTCGTCGCCGAAAAAGGTTACGGCGTGTGGATCGAAGACGCGGACGGCAACGTCTTTTTAGACTGTAACGCCGGAGTCGCCGTTTGTTCGACCGGACACTGCCACCCGGAAATCGTCGCGGCGATTACCAAACAAACCGAAACTTTAATCCATATGTGCGGCACGGATTATTATTACCGCCAAATGCCCGCGCTCGGC
>JAYVGL010000381.1:0-3806 GCA_043772175.1 Pyrinomonadaceae bacterium
TGAAATCTTCGTCGTCCGGCACTTCGCCCTTCATTCCATACATCGTTTCCTGTTCGAGAAAAATGACCGGATTGTTGTCCCGAATCGCCGATTTTAACAAACCTTTCGCATCGGCGGCGGTCGAAGGCATCACGACTTTTAAGCCGGGAAAGTTGGCGTAAAATGCTTCCAACGCCTGCGAGTGCTGGCTTGAGACTTGGTAAGCCGAACCGTTCGGACCGCGAAAAACTATCGGAACGCTGAATTGTCCGCCCGACATATAATACATTTTCGCTGCGTGGTTGATGATTTGATCCGACGCGAGAATCGAAAAATTCCACGTCATAAACTCGATCACCGGACGCAATCCAGCCATCGCCGCGCCGACTCCGACCGCCGCAAAACCGAGTTCGGTAATCGGCGTATCAACGACGCGCTTGTCGCCGAATTCCTTCCAAAGCCCGCGCGTAATTTTATACGCGCCGTCATATTCGGCGACTTCTTCGCCCATCAAGAAGACGTTTTCGTCTCTCAAAATTTCTTCGCGCAGCGCTTGATTCAGCGCATCGCGGATTGTCAAAATTGCCATAAATTTTATAAATCGTTTTCGGTCAATTCGGCTGATTTCAACAGATGCCGCAAAAGTCCGATTTTCAAATTCTGATTTTTGTGAATCGGCACGGAAATTCTCGCAACATTTTCGCTTTTGCCGTAAATATGATGACTGCCTTGAATTCTCAATAATATCCAGCCGTTTTTCTTCAACAATTTAGCCAGTTGTTTGCCTGAAATCAATTTCATACGGCTATTTCAAACACTCGCTCTTTTGCGGTCATTTGTGCTGGTTGAATATCAACCGACAAGCAGCCTTCAATCGCTTCATACAAATTTTGAAGCAGCTCCTCAAATGTTTCGCCCTGCGTCGCACAGCCTGAAATTGCCGGAACCTCCGCCCAAAAACCGCCTTCTTCCGCTTCGTGAATAATTACTTTTAATTTCATAATCGAACTTCTTCGAGCAACGCTTGACTGAGCGCGTCGCGGATTGTCTTCTTCAGAGTCTGTCAATGTATTAATAAATTTCTAGGCAAGAACATCCGTAAATAATTCTTTCTCGTCGGGAAACGGACTTTCTTCGGCAAATTTCACCGCTTTTTCAACCGCCTCTTTCGCGCGCGTTTCGATTTCTGCAAAATCTGCGTCGCCGAAAACTTCGGCTTCTCTTAAACTTTCCTTAAATAAGAAAATCGGGTCGCGCTCTTGATTTTTTTTAATCTCATCGGACGTGCGATATTTGCCCGGATCGGACATCGAATGTCCCATAAAACGATAGCAGCGGATTTCCAGAAGCGTCGGCGAACCGTCTTTGCGGGCGCGTTCGATGGCTCGCGTCGTCGCTTCACGGACGGCGAGAACGTCCATTCCGTCAACGAATTCGCTTGCCATTCCGAAAGCGGCGGCTTTTTCGGCGATATTCGACATTGACATCGCCCGTTTTTGCGACGTTCCCATTCCGTATTGGTTGTTTTCGCAAATATAAATGACGGGCAATTTCCACAACTGCGCCATATTTAACGATTCGTGAAACATTCCCTGATTTAATGCCGCTTCGCCGAAAAAGCAGAGCGTTACTTGATCGCCGCCTTTGTATTTCTGCGCGTAAGCCATTCCCGTGCCGACTCCGATTTGTCCGCCGACGATGCCGTGTCCGCCGAAAAACCCTTTTTCTTTGGAAAACAGGTGCATCGAACCGCCTTTGCCGCCGACGTTGCCGCCCGATTTGCCGAAAAGTTCCGCCATCACCGCTTCCGGCGTGATGCCTTTGAGCATTGCCTGAACGTGATCGCGGTAAGCCGTAATAACGTAATCGTCTTCGCGCAACGCCATAATCGCGCCGACACCGACGGCTTCCTGACCGATATAAAGATGGCAGAAACCGCCGATTTTCCCGATGCGGTAAACTTCCGCGCATTTCTGCTCGAAAATTCTGCCGAGAACCATTTGATAAAGCATTTCGCGCAGTAATTCTTTGTCGTAATTTACAATCGAACTTTTCTGCGATTTTTTCCGGTCTTGATGTTCGGATTTGGAGATTTTGGAGTTGACGGTATCGGTTACGGCTTTCTCCGATTTTTCCATTTTTTCGGCGGTTTTCGCCGCCGCCGGATTTTTAGTTCGGTGTCCATTGGTGTTTGTTTTCGGTGTGCTTGCTTGAGTCGCTGTTTTCGGCAAAATTAATATCCTCCGCGCTTGTTTTCGGAATAAAACCGGCGCAACTAAACTTTTATAATATCAAAACGTAAATTATAAGCGACAGCGGGCGGATTGTGCAAAACGAATTACGAGCGACGCTCATCAAAAATTTGTCAGACTACCGCAAAGTGATAAAATTAAAACAACGATGAATTACCAAAATCAGCCGCCGATAAATCCGGTGAAAAAATTGCCGTCGAATTTTCTGAAAACCTTCTGCTGCTTGAGTTTGCTTCTGGTTTTAATGCTGCTTTCGACCACCGACGGTTTCGCGCAAAACCCGACGAAATGGACTTTAGAATCTGACGCGAAGGGAAAATTTCTCAAAAGGGACGAAAGTTTCAAAGCCGACTTAAAAGTGATAATTGAAGACGGCTGGCATCTCTACGCCGTCGAACAGCCGGAAGGCGGACCGTTTCCGACGAAAATCACATTGCCCGAAAGTTCGGCTTTTTCGATTGCCGGCAAAGTCGAATCATCAAAACCGATTGTCAGACCCGATCCGAATTTCCCGGTTGACGGCAAACCGCTCGAAACCAAATACTTTGAAAAGCAAGCCGTTTTTACCGTTCCTCTGAAATCTACGAGCGATGCAAACGCCGATAATTTGGCGGTTAACGTGCGTTTTCAGGTTTGCAACGATACCGTTTGTTTACCGCCGAAAACGGTCAAAGTCTCGTTTGCCGGATTTGAAGACGTGCGAAGAAACGGTCAAGTATCAGGGTTCGGGAGTCAGGGAAACGCAAACGATAATTCTTCATCCGAACTTATCAGGCAAAGCGATTCTGAGATCCAAAATCCAAAATCCAAAATCCAAAATCCGAATGATTTACCGTTTTCATCCTTCATCTGGCTGGCGATAACTCTAGGTGCATTGTCTCTTCTAACACCGTGCGTTTTTCCGATGATTCCGATTACGGTTTCGTATTTTACCAATCATTCGAGCCGTAACCGCGCCAAATCCGTCAAACTCGCCGCCGTCTATTCGTTCGGAATCATCGCCACTTTCACGATTTTGGGGATGCTTCTGGCGGTTTTCGTCGGGGCAGCGGGAATAAATTTGTTCGCGGCAAATCCGTATGTCAATCTTTTGATTACGGCGATATTTTTGTTTTTCGCCTTTAATCTTTTCGGCGCGTATGAAATTACGATTCCGACCGGAATTTTGACGAAACTCGACAGTCTGACGCGCAGTAAAGAAGGCGAAGGTTCGGGAATTGTCGGCGCGTTGCTGATGGGTTTGACGTTCACGCTGACGAGTTTTACCTGCACGTCGCCGTTCGTCGGGACGATTTTGGTGTCGGCTTCGCAAGGGAGTTGGCAGATGCCGCTGGCGGGAATGCTGGCTTATTCGACCGTTTTTGCTCTGCCGTTTTTCGTTCTGGCACTGCTTCCGCAATACGTTTCGAGTTTGCCGCGAGCGGGCGGCTGGATGAATTCGGTGAAAGTTGCAATGGGATTTTTGGAAGTTGCGGCGGCGATGAAATTTATCTCGAACGTGGATTTAATTTGGAAATGGGGAATTTTTACGCGCCCGGTCGTTTTAGCGATTTGGATCGCGTTATTCGGCATTCT
>JAYVGL010000382.1:0-10933 GCA_043772175.1 Pyrinomonadaceae bacterium
TTAAAATCGTGTCGCTTTCTCAACCCGTTAACAAACTCGGTGCGAAAACGGATTGGGCGGGAAATCCGGTTACTCTTTTGCTGGAGGAGTGGCGATATATGGCGGCAGATCGAAGAATGGCGGCACTTGCCGAGTATTCTGAAAAAAGAAGACGCTTGTCAAAGCGAATTCAGAACGAAGAAACAATCGTAATTCCGCCGAGACCGGAGATTATCAAACAAGTGATAATTGAAGTTCGCAGATACGGCAGAATTATCCGCCGACCGCTTGTGAAATAGAGTCTTTTCTACACATTGAACGATTTAGAAAATATATTGGAGCAAAGCAATGCGTTTTACCAGATACGAAAATAAAAGTTTTTCAAGGTTCCTGAAATTCGCTTTAAGTGTCTTTCTGTTTTTTAATTGCGTCGGCGCGGGCAGTTGTCAGACCAAGGAAGAAAAGTATGACGCGCAGCTTAAAATATGCGTCGAGCAAGGGCAGAAAGATGTTGCCGGAAGCACAGAGTGTCTGGAAAATCTACTAAAATCAAATCCCGACAAAGGCTTTATAAATATATTTCTAGCGGAAAACTATGCTGAATTGCACCAATTAGACAAAGCCGAACAGACGATAAACATTTTTTTGTCGCAGTATTCTTCGGATAGTTCCGGTTACGATGTCAGATGTCAAATTCACAGCGATAAAAGGGATTTTCCGGCGGCAACAAAAGATTGTCTGAAAGCGATTAGTTTAGCACCTGAAAATTTCGATTATCAGAGGCATTATGCTTCGGTCATCGAATACTCCGGCGATAAATCATCGGCTGAAGACCTTTACGGATATATCTTGCTGAAAAAACCGGAGGACGTTTCAACGCTGGTCGCGCTCGGACGATTGTATGAGAAAACGAATCAATTGGATTAAGCCATCGAAACCTACGAAAGATTGCTGAAACTTGATTTCGACTTAAAAGATAAAGTGCAGGAAGGAGTTGAAAAACTCAAGAAGAGACGAGAAAAAGAGTCGAACAAAGAAAAAAATACTGATGTTCAAAATCAAAGAAAAGCTAATATAAAAGCATCTGGGAATTAGCCGTTGTCGCCGCCGGTCGGGTGCGGACGCACAATCAAGGCAACTGAATGAAGTGGAAAGCGGAAAGTTTTGAAGATTAAAAACTTTCCGCTTTCCGCTTTCCCGTTTTACATATAATCTCGAAAAAGAGAAAATTAGGGACGAGTTCTACTATCAGACAAAAATTAAGTAAGAGGACTGAATCATTCTATAGATGTTCAAATTTAAACTCACCTAGCTCTCCGGTGTTTATTGAGAGACTCTGAAAAGCATTTATAAAATAATTCAATCCTCTTACTTATTTGGAGAAATTATGTTTAAGAAATCTTTCTATTTAGCCGCCGTTTTCAGCACGGCGTTGTTCTCTTCCTGCCAGCACGACCCGCAGCCGGTCAACTCGACGTGGCACAAACCCGGCGAAGGCGGAACACCTATTCCCGGCGCGACGAGCAAAGAAAACGTCCGCCGCGAGACGGCGAATCGTTCCGAAACCAATGAGGCGAAACCGGCGGCAAACACCGGCAGTCAGATGGGCAATTCCGGCGGCGATTCCGGCGGCAACGCTAGTCGAACGGTTAATGCCAATGCCAAAACAGATAGTGCGAACTCAAAACCGGCGAACAAATAGCGCAGCGCGGTTTCTATGGTTTTTAGAATTCTTTGAAATTAAGCGATTGTAGTAAACAACCGGAGCGTCGGCGATTTGTCTGCGCTCCGGTTTATTTGGCGAGCAGCTTCTTCGAGTCGCGGCGAAAACAGCTTTAGAAATCCTTTTTACAAAAATGAATAAAATTGCATTAGCCGTTCACGGCGGCGCAGGAACGATTCTCAAATCGGAGATGACCGCCGAATTGGAAAATGAATATCGAAGCGGATTGGAAAATTCGCTGAAAATCGGCTGGGCGATTTTGCGGAAAAACGGCGCGGCTCTCGATGCGGTCGAAGCGGCGGTTGCCGAACTCGAAAACTTTCCGCTGTTCAACGCCGGACGCGGCGCGGTTTTTACGCACGAAGGAAAAAACGAACTCGACGCGGCGATAATGGACGGCGCAAATCAAAAGGCGGGCGCGGTCGCGTCTCTCAAAAACGTCGTCAATCCGATCAAGTTAGCGCGGCTCGTGATGGAAAAAACCGAACATATTCTGCTCGGCGGCGACGGCGCGAACGAATTTGCGCGTGAAATGAACGTCGAATTTGCGCTGGACGATTATTTTTATACCGAACATCGTTATCAACAGCTTTTACAGGCGCGGGAAGTCGGCAAGGTGCAACTCGATCACGCGGAAACGATGGAAAACGGAAAATGGAAAACGGAAAATGAAACCCTGAATTCTGAATCCGAAATCTTGAATTCCAAACCGATTGGCACGGTCGGCGCGGTCGCGTGCGATTTTTCGGGAAATCTGGCGGCGGCGACTTCGACCGGCGGGATGACGAATAAAAAGTTCGGGCGCATTGGCGACACGCCGATCATCGGCGCGGGAACTTACGCCGATAACAAAACCTGCGCCGTCTCCTGCACCGGACACGGCGAATTTTTTATGAAAACCCTTACCGCTTACGATGTATCGGCGCGGATGAAATATAAAAATTCGAGTTTAAAAGACGCGGCGCACGAAGTCATCGAAAATTTGCGGAGCATCGGCGGCGAAGGCGGTTTGATTGCGGTTGACGCGCTCGGCAATATTACACTGCCGTTCAATTCCGACGGAATGTATCGCGGATTTATGACGGCGGACGGCGAGATGACGATTGAAATTTATCGTTGAAAGCAATTCACAAAAAAGTCGCGGCTATTTTAACTCGTAAGTTTTTGCCCATTCGAGAAAATCACGAAGTTGTTTTTCGTTTTCAACCAGCCATTTCAAAGCCTTTTGGTTGCCGCTTTGTTGCAATACCAAATTGGAAAATGTTTTGGAATGGCTTTTATTTTTCATTTCGACCATAAACGGAACGTAGGTTTTGCCGACGAAAGTCGAGGTCAGCTTTTTATCTTCGGATAAAATAGCAATCATCGTATCAACGGCTTCGGCGAAAATTTCGTTTTCCGGTTTGTTTTTGCCTTTTTCATCTTTAACCGTCGTCAGAGTTCCGAGCAGCAGATCATACATTCCGAAATCACCTTCGTCTTTCGGCGCGTTCAAATCAAGAAAGATATTGATGTTTCCGGTCTTTTCGTCTTTTTCCGCACCTTTCAAAATATCTAAAAAAATGGCGACCGATTGCTTCGAGCGTTGCGTGTTCGTTTCCAAAGATATTAAACGCGCGGCGGCTAAAATTGCCGGAACTTTATATTTCGTTCCCTGATAAATTACTGCCAACAAATGATTCGGACTGGGATAGGCAAAGTTTAGCCGAACGGATTTTTTGGTCGCTTCGCGGGCTTCGGTATATTGTTTCTGCCCGAAAAAAGTAATTCCCAAATTATAGTAAAGACTCGAAAGATGATTATTAAACGAAGGATCGTCTTCCAATTTTTTGATGGCTTTCTGATAAATCTCGACGGCTTCCTTAGGTTTGCCTTGATCGTCTAAAACATTGGCAATCAAGCCGTATCCGAGAATGCCCAAATTCGATTTGAACTGGATTAATTTATACGCCGTCTCCGTCGCTTTGGGAAAATCCTTTTTGTTGTAATAAGAAAGAGCCGTTTCGTAAAGAGCAAAATCGCTGTTCGGGTTTTCTTTTAAGACTTGCTCATATTTTTTGATGGCTTCGTCATATTTTTTTTCGTCGTGCAGTTTGATGCCTTCGTTGATAATCTGCTTTTGTGCCGCCGTCGTTTCAGTCGGAACGAGTGTCGGTTTGACGATTTTTTGCGCCGCCGCCGTTACAGACAAAGCCAGACAGATAAATAGTGCGGTGTAGAAATTTCTTTTCATCGGTTTTAATTTTTAATAAATCTTGAATTTACAGGTAACAAACTTTATTCGGAACGGATTGTCGTCAAATAGATGCCGCAATTTGGATTTCGTTGCTCGGTTCGCTTTGATATGCGAAAAGCCGATTTAGATTAACGAAATTATTCAGTTAAATCTGCCGGAGACTCGACCGCGGGTTCGACTTTTTTCAATCTGATCAGCGATATTTTCTTTTCGTCGGCTTGCAGAATTTCGATCTCGAGTCCGCGAATCGTTAGTTTTTCACCGATTTTCGGAACGTAACCGGCTTCGCTCGTAACTAATCCGGCGATGGTCGTGAAATCGTCGTCTTCGATTTCCATATCGAAAATGCGCTCGATTTTGCCGATTTCAGTCGAGCCTAAAACGTCGTAATAGCTTTTATCTTCGCCTTCGATAATCTCGACGATTTCTTCTTTTTCGTCCTCATCTTCGATCTCGCCGACGATTTCCTCGACAATATCTTCGACCGTAATCAAACCCGCCACGCCGCCGTATTCGTCAACGACAATCGCAATCTGCACGCGGTTAAGCTGCATATTTTTCAGCAGTTCGGCGGCTGATTTGGTTTCGGGAATGAAAAAAGCGGGGCGGAGAATCTGTTCGATGGTTTCCATCGCGCTGTCTTCCGACCAGATATTCAAAAGATCGCGGACGTAAATCACGCCCTCGATGTTGTCAATGGATTCACGATAAACCGGCAGCCGCGAGACTTTTTCTTCGATAATCAAATCGCGGACGGACTTGACCGTCGCATCAATCGAAACGGCGATGATTTCCGTGCGCGGGGTCATAATTTCACCGGCTTTCGTTTCGCTGAACTCGAACATCGTCTCCATCAGTTCGCGGTCTTTTTCTTCGAGAATGCCTTCGGCTTCGCCCATTTCGATCAGTGCCTGCTTGTCTTCGGCGTTGTCTTCACGGATTTCTTCGGAGACGGTCGGGTTCGGAACCACCGAGTGTTCGAGCTTTGAAGGCTCTTTTTCGCGCAGCAGCGACTCAAACGGGTCGGCGAATAAACTCATCAGGCGATAAAACGGACGCACGAATCGGAGCAGGAAAATCAGCGTGTTTTCCGGGTTGCGCCAGGTGAAAAAGCGCGGCAGAAATTGTCGAAACACGCCGGAAAAAATCAGCGCGATGAGCAGGGAGTAAATCAGCAGTTCGCGTTTCGTCTGGTAAAAGTTGTAAACGATGATGGCGACGAGAACGGAAAAAACGATTAGCAGAATCTGAATCGTCGCCGACAAAGCAAAGCGAAAACGCGGACGGTCGCCCAAAATCTCGCGCATAAACGGCGTGTTGACGCGCACGTCTTCGACCGTATCGCTGGTTAGACGGCGCAGGGAAACGTCGCTCAACTGCGAAAAAGCCATATCAATTGTCGCTAAAAAAAGAATTGCGAGAAGGAAAATCAAAGCGACGGCGATCTCATATTCCATAAATTGTTTTGAGTGTCAGAGGCAGATGGAAAAACAAACAGCGTCTAGCGTCCCAAAAACGCGGCGGCGGCATCGTCAACCAGCCAGAGCAATTCGCCGCCGGTTAATTTAACGGCTTGCGAAGGATATTTTTCCGGCTGAAATGCGCCTTCCAAAACTTCGCGCAGAACTTCGCTTTTGTCCGCGCCTTGAACCAGAAACATCGCGTTTCGAGCGTTGTTGATAACGGGAAACGTCAAGGTCAGGCGTGTCGTGTTGAGCTTTTCGACGAAATTGGCGCAGGCGATTTTCGTCGTTTCGCGCAGGGCTTCGGTGTATGGAAAAAGCGAAGCCGTATGCCCGTCGTCGCCCATTCCGAGCAGCGTCAAATCGAAGACGGGAAAGCCTTTGAAAAATTTTTCGAGCTTTTCGGCGTATTCGGCGGCGATATTTTCCGGTGGCTCGATTTCGGTATGCCAGCGGCAGATGCGTTTTTTGGCGATTTTCAACGGCTGAAATAATGTTTCGTTCGCCATCAGAAAATTGCTCTCGGCTTCGTCGGGCAGAACATTTCGTTCGTCGCCGAAAAAGAATTGAACGCTTTTCCAATCAACTCTGTCCCTGAATTTGGCGTTCGTCAGCAGTTTGTAAAGTGCTTTCGGGGTTGAGCCGCCGGACAGCGCGACCGTAAAACAGCCGCGCTTTTCGACCGCTTCATTCGCCAGCGCGATAAATTTATCGGCGGCGAAATCGTTCAATTCATCGAAGTTTGAAAATTTTTTAATCATCATTAAGTCATCACGTTTCGCCATTTGCGCCCGTCGGTTTTCAAAAGCGCGTCGGCTTCCGCCGGTCCCCAGGAGCCGGATTCGTAATTCGGAAACCCGCGCGCCGGAATCGCCTTCCAGACATCAATAATCGGCGAGACGATTTGCCAGCTCGCCTCGACCATATCGGCGCGCTGAAAAAGCGTCGCGTCGCCCGTCATACAATCGAATAAAAGTCTTTCATAGCCGGTCGAAACGGTTTCGCCGAAATGATCCAAGTAATTGAAATCCATATCAACCGAACCCATATCAACAATCGGACCGGGAATTTTCGCGCCGAAATGCAGCGTGATGCCTTCGTCCGGCTGAATGTGAATGACGAGATGATTTCTGGTCAGTTTCTCGACCGAAGTATCCCGAAAAAGCATAAACGGGGCTTTTTTAAATTGAATGGTGATCTCGGTTTGTTTTCCCGAAAGCCGTTTGCCGGTGCGAACGTAGAACGGCACGTTCGCCCAACGCCAGTTGTCAATCGAGAGCTTTAACGCGGCGAAGGTTTCGGTGTTGGAATTAACCGGAACGGCTTCTTCACGGCGATAGGCGGAAAGTTTTTTGTCGGAAACCACGCCTTCGTCATATTGCCCGCGCACGGCGTTATGCAGCACGTCTTCCGGGGAAAACGGCTGAATTGCGTGCAGAATTTTCGCCTGTTCGTCGCGCACGGCATCGGCTTCAAACGAAACCGGCGGCTCCATCGCCGTCAAGGTGACGAGTTGGAAAATATGATTCGGAATCATATCGCGCAATGCGCCCGCCGTGTCGTAGTAGCCGCCGCGCAGTTCGACTCCGAGCTTTTCGGCGACCGTGATCTGCACGTGGTCAATGTAATTTCTATTCCAAATCGGCTCGAAAATAGAATTGCCGAAACGGAAAACCAAAATGTTCTGCACCGTTTCTTTGCCGAGATAATGGTCAATGCGGTAAATCTGCGTTTCCTTTAATAACTTGCCGAGTTCGGTGTTGAGATTTCGCGCCGATTCCAAATCGTGTCCGAACGGTTTTTCGTAGATAAATCTGCGCCAGCCGCTGGTTTCGTCCGTCAAACCGATGTCGCGGACTTGTTCGGTCACGGGCGCGAAAAGATTCGGCGGCGTGGCGAGATAAAAGAAATAATTTTCGGGAATGTCGAATTCCTCATCCAAATCCTTCAACAGTTTTTCGAGCCGCGTGAAAGTGTCGCGTTCGGCAAACTCGCCGCCCGTGTAGTGCGTTCGCACCGCAAACCATTCGAGCAGTTTTTCATCAACGTCTTTGCCGATGAATTCGATTAAATCCGCCCGAATTTTCGCCTGAAACTCCTCGCTCGACATTTCCTGTCTGCCGACTCCGACGACGGCGAACGAATCGGGCAGAAAATTTTGTTTCGCCAGATTATACAGCGCGGGAAACAGTTTTCGCTTGGTCAGATCGCCCGTCGCCCCGAAAATTATCATCGTGCAGGCATCGGCTTGTTTTTGTGTTTCGCTCATAAAAAATAATTCCCAACAGATTAACACAAATGAATACGGATGAGAAAAGTTTTCGCCGCGATTTAACACGAAAATCGGCATCGAATTATCTTTCGACTTTTGCGCCGTCTCGTGGCTAAACGCCTAGACTTTCGCGGAGTTCCAATTCACGGGCGTTCATTTCGCCGTCGTCGGCTTCGTGGTCGCCGCCGCCGAGATGCAGAATCCCGTGCAAAATCAATTGTTTGATTTCGGCTTCAAAATCGAGATTATTTTCTTCCGCCTGCCGCGCGGCTTGCTCGACGGAAATTACGATATCGCCCAGATTATCGGCATCGCCGCCGAATTCGTCCGGTTCATAACCGAAAGACAAAACATCGGTCGTCGAGTCTTTGCCGCGAAAATCGCGGTTGAGTGCGCGCATTTTTTTATCGGAAACGAAGACGACGACGAAAAATTTGCCGTCGTCTTCGGAAATTTCGCGGGCGGCGCGGACGGCATAATCGCGCCAGTATTTTATATCTATTCGGGTTTTTCGTTGACGGTTGACGATTTCAATCATTGCATCTCAGGCTATCGCAAAAACGAATTATTAAAAAACACGGCAGCGGAAAATTTCAAAAGAAGGAATTTGATCGCCGGATCGAATTCACGTCCGGCAACCGTCGCCGGTTTTTGTTCGATTACTGTAATTATGCCGAATTTTGTCTTGCTTTATTCTATCTCTTTAACTTATGCTTGACAGCACTATCGAACAATAATCACGAGCGCGTCTTATCCTGTAAAATGCTTTTGTAATTGTCCGGCTTGCCCATTTTGAGATGAATTTGCCGTCGAAATGTTTTTCTTCTCGCAAGTCGAAATGTCAAACTTTCGCCCCGCTGCGAGCAGTGCGGGCGAGAGTGTTACAAACCTAATCTGAAGTTTTTGTGAATTGGGAAATTTGAGTTTCCGCAGAGTTTGCGGGATTTTGAGGGGTTATCGGACAATCCGTTCAAGCGAGTATTGCCGACCAACCGCTTCGATTAACGAACTTTCCGAGGGTGTTTTCGATTCACATCAATTTCGCCGAATTTTTGTTTATTAAAGGAGAATCCCAAAAAATGCGACAGTACCAAAAATTACCAACTATATTGACGACATTAGCTTTCTGCGCTCTAGCGGTTTTAGCCGTGTCGTTTATGTTCCGACCGCCTGTTTCGACCGACGCGCAGGAGCAAAAGCCGGTCGAAGTGGCGAACGATGCCAGCCTTGCGGAAGCCGAAAGAGCGGGAATCAAGGAACAAATCCCCGTTACTCCCGTTGAAAACGTCATTAATACTCCTGAAGGAAGCTCCTGCGCCTGGGTTGCCGATACGGTTTATCCGGCGGGAACTCTCGACCAGGCGACGACGAGCGTCGGCAGCAATCTTTACGTTTTTGCCGGTGTCAGCACCACGATCATCGCTAACGCCCGCAAATACAACGGAAACGCCTGGACGAATATCGCGCCGGTTCCCGTGGCGTTGGAATATCCGACGGCGGTCTCCAGCGGAACGGCGGCTTACGTCGTCAACGGTGTGAACGCCGCCGGAACCAGCGTCAACACTCTGTATCGCTACAATCCGGCGACCGATGATTACACGACGCTGGCTCCTTCGACGACCGCGACGTGGAATCACGCGGCGGCGTTTCTGAACGGAAAAATTTACAAAGTCGGCGGCTACACAGCGACCGCCGGAACTTCGACGGCGACCAATGCCTTTGAAATTTATGATGTCGCCACCAATACCTGGACGACCGGACCCGTCTATCCGCAGACGCTCGGCTGGCTGTCGGCTTTCGTGCGCGGCAATTTTTTTTACGTTGCCGGCGGTTTGGGTTCGGCAGCCGGCTCAGTGCCGTCGGTTAAAACGTATCGTTACGATCCGGCGACCGGCACTTGGGACGACGCGGCAATCGCCGACCTGCCGACCAGCCGCTGGGGAGCGGCTTCGTCACAAACCGGCTACGGAATCGAAAACGGCTGGGTTCTGGCGGGCGGCTACGTCAACGGAACGGCGGCGACCAATTTGTCAAATGCCGTTACTAACTGGGACCCGGCTCTCAATACCTGGTCTGATTTGCCGCCGATGCTGCAGGCTCGCGCCCGAATGAGCGGTGCGATTTTAGGCGGAAGTTTTTACGTGATCGGCGGTCGTGCCGCTATCGGAGGCTTTGCCGGCACGAATGACAATCAAAAACTGACCTGCTTCAGCAACGTCGCCGTCATTAACGCCGGAACGCTGAACATCAGCGGTGAAAGCTGCGGAATGCCGAACGGCAACCCCGATCCGGGCGAGACTTTAACCGTCAGTCTGCCTTTGACTAATTCGGGCGATATTCCGACCGTTAATTTATCGGCAACCCTGGCGGCGAGCGGCGGCGTGGTCAGCGCGGTAACGCAGAGTTACGGTGCGCTTGCGCCCGGCGGCGCGGCGGTTACGCGCAATTTTACTTTCACCGTCAGTCCGACCGTAACTTGCGGCGGCACGGTAACTTTAACTTTTGCTCTAACCGACGGAGCTACCAGTTACGGAAGTATTATCCGAACCTACACGACCGGCATCAGAACTTCGGTGCTAAGTCAAAACTTCGACACTGTGACGGCTCCGGCACTGCCGACCGGCTGGACGAATGTGCAGACTTCCGGCACGGCAGTCAATTGGGTAACAACGACGACGACTCCGAGTTCCGCTCCGAACGCGGCTTTTGCCAACGATCCGGCAACCGTCAACGCGGCGGCTCTCGTGTCTCCGACAGTGACGATTACCAGTGCGGATTCGCAGGTAACTTTCAAAAATAAATATATTTTGGAAAGCGGTTTCGACGGAATGGTTCTGGAGTATTCGACCAACGGCGGCACGACCTGGACGGATGTCATCACCGGCGGCGGCTCTTTCGTCTCCGGCGGCTACAACGGAATGATTTCGGCATCGTTTATGAGTCCGATTGCCGGTCGGATGGCTTGGACGGGAACTTCTGCCGATTATGTAACTTCGACGGTTAATTTACCGGCGACGCTGAACGGTCAGACGGTGCAGTTCCGATGGCTTGTCGGGACGGATAACGCGGTGGCGGCAACGGGCGCGTGGGTTGATGACGTGCAGGTTCTCGGAGCGCGAGTCTGTCAGACTTGTGCGCCGGGAACGACGTGCAGCATCCAACGGCGGTCGGATTTCAACGGCGACGGCACGACCGATTTCGGCGTGTTCCGCCCGGTGAACAATGTTTGGTATGTCCAGCCGAACGGCGGGGCGGGCAGT
>JAYVGL010000383.1:0-5375 GCA_043772175.1 Pyrinomonadaceae bacterium
ACCAAAGACGGCGTAAGGTGGAAACGCAAATAGTAGAAGACCGATTTTCAGCAAAAATAATCACAAAATTATGGCGGAACGTTTAATTGAAATCGAAGCGGCGAAAACGAATTTGCTCGACTGCGCGGCGTATCTCGCGGAGAACATCAAAAATACGGAAGAACATACGGCAGCGTTGAAGGAGATTGTGCCGCGTTATCTCAACCGGGGCGCGGTTGACAGGGCAGCGGAACTTGCTAATTCGGCTGACGACTCGTTTACACGTGATCGCCTCCTGCGGCGTGTGGCGGAAAAATGCGGCGCAATCGGCGACGACGAATATGCGTTTCAACTGATTGAAGCCATCGAAGATTTCACCGCGCAAGAAGAAGCGCGTGGATTAATCGCCGTGCGAAAAGCCGAAAACGGTAATTACGCAAAGGCTTTTGAAATCGCCGAAACGCTGACTGACGGCGATTACGCATATAGTGAAATCGCCGTTTGGCAAGCCGAAAGCAACGGCGGCGACCCTTTGCCGACGCTCGAAAAAATCGAATTTCCACCGGCGAAAATCACCGCGCTGCAAAACGTCGCGCAGATTAAATCGGAGAAAAACGAATCGGTCAAAGCCGTCGAACTGCTCGACCGCGCAACCGCTTTAGCCGCCGAATTGGAATTCGCGGAAGAGAAAATTTCGACTTTGCTGAATATCGGCTACAACTTTATCGAAGCCGGACAGAACGGCAAAGCAATCGAAGTTTTCGACCGCGCCAAAGCATCCGCCGAAACGCTGGACACGATTCAGAAAGATTCTTTTCTGAGCAGCATTGCGCTCGGGTTTTTGAGTGCCGGAAGCCTCGAACTCGCCGACCGGACGCTTGATTTAGTCGGCGATAACGTGCAGATTTCTTCAACACTCGTCGGTTTTGCACGGGAATTTTGGGACCGCGATGAAAAGTCGGAAGCTCTCGAAACAATAGAGGAAGGCTATTCGATTTTGAGATCGCAGCGCGACCACGAGGTGCGCGACCGTCGAGCGCGGTTCGATTTGTGGGCGGTTATCGCCGTCCAATATGCCGTATTTGAAAAACCGGAGCGCGCCGTCGAAATCGCGCAGGAGATTTTTGACGGAAACGCGCAGACTTCCGCGCTGTCGCAAATCGCGCAAATTTGCGCCGCCAGTAACAACGATGATTTCGCTCGGCAAGCCGTCAACACCATCGGCGACGATTCGCTGAAAATGTATGCGCTGCTCGGCATTTCGGACGTGAAAAACGAAGCGGAAAACACCGAAGCGGCGGTCAAATTTTTGACGGAAGCTGAAACATACGCCGAATCGGTCGAGCAACTTTCCTCACGCTCCGCCGCTTACAGCGAACTCGCCCGCCGTTTTTACGCCTTTGGCAATGCAGAAAAAGCGCACGAACTCGGCATCAAAAATCTCGACACGATTTTTAACATCCGTGACGAAAGCACCCGCGCCGTCGCGCTGGCGCAGATGTCGGATTTTTATCAAGCGGGCGATCTCGAATTAACCGCCCCGGAACGCGAGATGATTTTGCGAATCATCGGAAAATCCAACGGCTGATCTTCAAACTCCGCAAAATACATCAGTAAATTATCCACTGTTTGCTATCAACTACTCGCTACTGAACGAAAGATTCATCGGTTTAATAGCGAATAGTTGATAGCGAACAGCGAATAGTTTGCGTCATCTTTCTCTGCTAAGTCTTCCTGATGACAAATCAAAAAAACCAAACTCGCCGGCGAAAATTTTAAAGTGCGGGAATAAACGGCGAGAGTTTCGGCATAATCTAAATGTCGGCGACAGTTTTTCGACAAAATTAAAAATGTTCGGTAGCGGCGCGGAACGTAAAAAAGAATGGGCGGCGTTTGAGACGGAAGCGATGCCTTGGATGGCGGATGTTTTTCGCACGGCGATGTGGCTCGCCCACGACCACGCAGTCGCCGAAGATTTGACGCAGGAAACCTTTGTGCAGGCGTTGGAATCGTTTCACCGCTACACGGCTCGGAACCAACTGCCGCGCTTGGCTGATAACGATTCTTTATCATTTGAACAACAAGCGGCGGCACAAATTGGGCAAGTTGAAACTCGTCGAAGATGCGGAGGAACAAATCGCCCAAACCGTCGCGTTCGAGCCGCCGATTCCCGAACATCTGACCGACGAAGAGATTTTGCAGGCACTCGAAGAACTGCCGGAACAATTTCGCGCCGTCGTTCTGTTGACCGATGTCGAAGAATTTTCTTACAAGGAAGTCGCCGAACTTTTGCAAACGCCGATTGGAACGGTAATGTCGCGGCTGCATCGCGGTCGCCGTCTGCTTCGGCAGCATTTGACGGAACACGCCCGCAAATTCGGGATTGCCGCCGAAGGTTAAGAGTTAAAATTATGCGTTGTCAGGAATTCAGGGAAATTTTAGATTCATACCTCGGCGATGAACTTTTGATCAAGACGAATCATAATGTTCTTAAACATTTGGAAGATTGTCCGGCGTGTCGGCAGGAGTCGGCGGCGCGGCGCAAATTGCGGACGCGGCTTCGTTTGGCGGCGAAAAACGCGCCCGACGTGCAGCTCAATCCGGCGTTTGCGCGGCGTTTGAAAAATAATTTACGGGAGACGGCACTGCGTCCGGCATTTTTTGAAAAATTCAGATGCGCGGGATTTTCGGCAATCAGGCGGTTTTGGCGGCGGCGCTCGGCTTGCTGATTCTGATATTCGGCGGCTGGTTTTTTCTCCGTTCGACATCTGCGCCCGATGATTTTGCCCGGTCGAATCAAACGCCCGCAACGCCGCGTCCGGCGGAATCGCCGATGCTGCAAGCCGTCCAAGCCGCGCGGCGCGAATTAACCGAACACGCCGTCGGCGATCATCGAAACTGCGCTCTGAAATTTAATTTAGCCGAAGACCCGATCACGCTCGACGAAGCGGCGGCGCACTATGGCAAATATAATAAAAATTTGGACAAAGCCGTTTTCGCGCCTTTGCGGAAGGTTTTCGGTGAGAAGAATACCGGCAAAGTGGAATTTCTCGAAGCGCATTCGTGCGTTTTCGACGGCAGACGTTTCGCACACGTCGTTCTGCGCTATCGCCGAAAAGTAATCTCGGTTCTCGTTACCGACACGGATTTGCCGCCTGAAAACAGTGATATTTTTTACGGAGAGTTTGACGAAATGATGCGCGTTGACGGTTTTCGCACCGCGCATCACGCTGTTTTCGTCGTCTCCGATTTGACCGAAACGGAAAACGCGGCGATTGCCGGAGCGATTTTACCGACGGTCAGCCGTCACATCGAACGAGTCGGCGCGTAAATTATAAAGTCGGTCGAATGTTAGCAACGCTGATTACTGTAATTTTCTCTTGGTTTTATAGAAAATTCAACCGTTCGTCGGAATGGTTTTGACGTGAGGAGTTTATGGCGAAACGATTGGAAAAAAAACATTCGTTGGCGACGCGCTGGCTGCACTGGATAAATTTTCCGCTGCTCTTTTTAATGATTTGGAGCGGAATTTTAATCTACTGGGCGAACGCGATTTATAAAGTCGAGATTTTCGACTACGAATTGTTTAAGTTTTTCCCCGTTTGGTTTTATGATTTTCTAGGAATTCCCTTTCGACTCGCCGAAGGACTGACGCTGCATTTTTTCTTTATGTGGTTTTTCACCGTTAACGGCGTGATTTACGTTTCGTATCTGATCTTTTCGGGCGAATGGCGCGGAATGCTGCCGGTTCCGGGTTCGTTCAAACGCGCCGCGCTGGTAACACTGCACGATTTACACATCGTCAAAAAACTGCCGCCGCAGGGAAAATATAACGACGCGCAGCGCATCGCTTATACGGGAACGATTTTGCTCGGTGCGGCGGCGGTCGCTACGGGATTGGCAATTTATAAACCGCTGCAGTTAGCTTGGCTGACGAGCATTCTCGGCGGTTACGAATGGGCGCGTTGGCAGCATTTTTGGATTATGCTTTTATTTATCGCGTTTTTCGTCGTCCGCGTCGGGCAGGTAATTCTTGCGGGTTGGGGAAATTTCCGTTCGATGATTAGCGGTTACGAAGCGGTCAAAGGCGATAATTTGCCCGCTTCGGTCAGCGGGGAAAAAGTAAAAAGATGAGCGAGGAAAACAAAGATAAAAATTCGGAAGTTTTGCTGGAAAAAGTTCGTGAACTCGAAACGGCGAAACGTGAAAATAATAATGACGATCAGGAAAACACGGCGCGAATTCTCAATGAACATCGAGAGTTCACCGAATCTTTGAGCGATGCGGACGCGAAAAAATTGATGTCGAAACATTCGCGCCGTTCGTTTCTGGTCGGCGGCGCGGCGGCGATTGCGGGTTTACTAAGTTACGGCTGGCTGCGAAAACCGGAAAACTCTCATATTTTCCAGAAAGCCTTCAAATTTAACGAAGATGTCAGCCAAAAGTTTTTCGGCAGTAACGACCTCGCGCCGGAATTTCCCGTTAGTCGCGCCGGTGCGCGAAGCAACGGCGATTTGGGTTTGGGCGAAGATTTCGATGTCGCGGATTGGGATTTGCAGGTCGGCGGCGCGGCGAACGCCCAAAACTATCCGCAGTATTTCGCCAATATTTCATTCGGCGGCGAAGACAACGCGCCGCGCTCGATGGACGCGCCGCCTGCGCCGAACGTGCCGGTCGCCGGTTTGCTTTTGAGTTTGGACGAGGTAAAAAGTCTGCCGCGCATTGAGAGGACGACCGAATTGAAATGTATCGAAGGCTGGAGCCAAGTCGTCAATTGGACGGGCGCGAGATTCTCCGATTTCGCCGCTAAATTCGCGCCGCCGGAAAAAACGCAATACGTTTCGCTCGTCACGCCCGACCGCGCTTATTACGTCGGTTGGGATATGTCGAGCATTCTGCACCCGCAGACTTTGCTGGCGTATGAAATGAACGGCGCACCGCTGGAGCCGATTCACGGCGCACCGCTTCGATTAGTGACGACGACGAAATACGGCATCAAACAAATCAAACGCATCGGACGCATCGAATTCACCGACGAACGCCCCGCCGATTACTGGGCGGAACAAGGCTACGATTGGTATTCAGGGCATTAAAGCGAATTACGAATTACGAATTCATCAGGCATTCGTAATTCGTAATTTGAAATTCGTAATTAATTCTCACCAAACGTCATTTATCAACAAATCTTCGTAAGAATCGCGCTTTCTAATCAATTCAACTTCGCTGTTCTCCTTGATTAAAACGATTGCCGGAAGCTGTCTGCCGTTGTATTGGAACATTTGCGCGATGGAATACGCGCCGCAATTTAATAAAGCTAAAACTTCATTCGGCTCGACGTTTTCAGGCAGCAGGCGGTAATCGGGCAGACGATTTTGTCCTTCGATGTCGAAATAAAC
>JAYVGL010000384.1:0-3070 GCA_043772175.1 Pyrinomonadaceae bacterium
AATGACCAAACCAATTATAACAATCGTTTCGGCAAACACCGTCAAAATTATCGCATTCGTTTGTAAAGTTCTCAAAAGTCCTTCGATACCTTTCAATAAAGCGATGTCGTGCAGTCGGTCACAACACAGAAAAAATCGCCGCAGAAGAAATGTTCCGACAGCGATAAAAATTATGACGATCCAGAGCGTTCTGAGCGTTTCGGTTGGAATCGAATTTTCCGCGTTCGGCTTTATAAATAACGCCGCCGAGGTCAAAACAATTGATGATAAAATCTGCGCCGCGAAAATTATAATCGTCGTTCGATAACGCTTTTCAAGCTCTGCGAGATTTTCAGGCGAAACTTCTCCCATACGATGATTTGTAATGCGAATCAATAGTTGAAATAAATGCCGGATTAACTTTGGATTTTTCTTGACGTTCGTTGCGCCTTTGCAAAGAACTTAAGTGTTCAGCGAATCTCACATTTCATATTTATTTTTGCGGTGTGGGCGTTTTTTCGACTTTCTTTTGCGCCTTTTGTTGAGAGATAACCGTCGTTAACGAATTCGGAATCTGCGAACGGTTGATGTCGCCCTGATTTTCAATAATCTGATCAATCAGTTCAAATTTCTTTTCGTCAAATTTGTTTGTCATCAAAACACCGTCTTTATCAATCGTCAACGGATAAAGTCCGAAAAGTTCGTCACGGAAATTGGCGATGAACGATTTTTTATCCGGCGGCAGAACCTTCATTCTATCAGGATTGGCGGCGGGAACGGTCGCGCCGATCAAAAGCAATTGCTCTTTCGATTTTTCGACGTAATCGCTGTTCGGATAATCGCGGACGATCTGCTGAAAATACCGCGCCGCCTGATCGGTTTCCTCTTCAATCTGGTAAGTTACGGCGAGTTTGAACAGGGCTTCGTCCATAAAACTGAACTTCGGATATTTGTCCAAAATTTCCCGGTAACGAGACTGCGCTCCCTTGAGTCCTCCGGGCTTTTTCTGAGTAACCGACAGCGTGTAATAATAATTGGCGATATACAAATTATGCAGTCCGAGATTGTCCTGCACCTGCACGAGCCGATCTTCGGCTTCCTTCCGAATAACCGGATCGGAAGACTGCTGGAGCAAAGCCCGCAGACGTTGGTCGGCGCGTTTGGCGCGGGTCGAATCACGGTCTGGCAGTCCGATTTGACGCATTTCCGATTCGCCGACTTTCAACAGAACGCGGTCAGCCAGAGGATGCGTCGGAAAAAACGTCAGCCATTCCTGATAAGCCGCCGCCGCCTGAATCAACGCGCTGGTCGAACCCTCCAAATAAAACGAATCGGCGACGGCGAGTTTCGCCATCGGCAGATACGGCGAGTCGGGATAAGTCGTGATAATCGTTTGAAATAAAAGCCGTCCGACATCGTAATTATTTTTGCGAACTTCTTTGGTGGCGACGATAAATAATTCGCGGTCGCGTCCCGGCGTAACGCTGCCGATCAGCTCTTCATATTCGTCGGTTCCGCCGCCGAATATGCCGAGAAACTTTTTCTTTTTCTTGACTTCTCGCGCCGTCCCTACGGCTGAAACGGGATTCGCCCGCGCTCCGGCGGTTTCGGTCAGGGCGTTGTCGGTGCGCGTTTGCAGTTCGCCGACGGTAGATTCGATTTGGTCAATTTCGGACGTTTCATATTTTTCCGCACGGTCAACTTTCCCGCGCAAACTGTTGACTTCCGATTGCATAGTCGTCGCCTCTTTTTGCAATCCGCGCAGTCGTCCGAGCGGCGTTTCGAGTTTGGCTTTGTCGTCCTTTTTCGCTTTGTCGTCTTTGTTTTCTTCCTTCAAAACCGAAGCCGCGCTTTCCAGTGAACGGCGCATCGTTTCGAGTTTTTGACGCATCACTTCAAGCCGCTGCGTCACCGAACCCTGCGCTTCTTTTTTCTGCGCCGTGCCGCCGGCGACAAAACAAAAAACCAGCAACAAACTCAAGAAAAACGCTTTATTTTTGTGTAAAATCATATATACCTCAATTTTCAATTACGAATTTCAAATTACGAATTACGAGTTTTTCTGACATTCGTAATTCGTAATTCGTAATTTGAAATTCGTAATTAGTTCTACGCCCAATTCGTTCCCGCATCAATCAATCTTTTCACGCCTTCGGTCGGATTTCCGCCGCCGAAAACGCCTGTTCCCGAAACGATAATTTCCGCGCCCGCTTTGACAATCATTCCGATGTTTTCTGCATCAATGCCGCCGTCAATTTCGATCCGCGTTTTCAAACCGCGTTCGTTGATGATTTGGCGCAAACGTCTTAATTTATCAGTCGCCGTCGAAATATATTTTTGCCCGCCGAAACCCGGATTAACCGACATCAGCAGGATAAAATCGGCAAACGGCAAGGCTTCTTCCAGACTCGATAAAGGCGTTGCCGGATTAATCGCAATTCCCGCTTTGCCGCCCGCTTCCCGAATCGCCGTCAGCGTCCGATGAAGATGCGGATCAGCTTCGACGTGAACCGAAACCATATTCGCGCCCGCTTTGACGAATTCGACCGCGTAACGCCCCGGTTCAACGATCATCAAATGACAATCAATCGTCGTATTCGTCATTTTGCGAATAGATTTAACAACCGGCAAACCAATTGTGATGTTCGGAACAAATCTGCCGTCCATCACGTCAACGTGCAAAATCGTCGCGCCGCCCGCTTCCAAAGCGTGAATCTCTTCGCCCAACCGCGTAAAATCCGCCGATAAAATAGAAGGAGCAATCTCTAACATTTTCTGTAAAATTTCTCTAACTTGGTTGCGAAAACAAAAGTTTCGGTTGCACCGGCTACGGTTGCGGAGTTTTGCGCGGTCGCACGTCGCCGCCCGTCACCGGCGGTTTTGGAACGACCGGTTTATTGACGTTCGTATTCGACTTATTAGAGTTTGAAGCCGATTTATTTGAATTAGCCGCCGTATTTTTATTGGATTTATCGGCGGAATTCGTATTTTTGTCACTTGTATTTTTATTGTCGTCCGAGTTTGAATTGCTGTTGGAATTCTCGCCGGAAACATCGCGCGTCGTCGAAGCCTTCTTCTTATTGGAATTAGT
>JAYVGL010000385.1:0-4097 GCA_043772175.1 Pyrinomonadaceae bacterium
TAAATCGGATGACACACTTGGGAATGCCTGAAAGTTACAAAGTTGAAGTCTAGCGAAAAACAGAAATGAGAAGATTGCTGATTTATGCAACAAAGCCAAGCGAAGTGATAATCGGTCAGGGTGCCGGGCAGTTCAAGTATTTCATAGATTTGCCGTAAAAACTTCGCTGCCTCCGATTCGCCCGTTTGCGGCTGCGTTTCCCACCTGTTTGCCGGAGACGCGCTGGTGCTTCCGTTAACGGTTTTCCAGTGCATAGATTGATGTTTTTTACCGTCAAAATCGTAATACTCAATTTGCGGAACGGCACTCCTTTCCGGCAAACGGCTGAAATCGAATCCCTCGGGTGATTGATAATTTATTCCCGGTATTTCTGCAAACCGCCGAAACCATTTTTCCTCTTTCATATAAAATCAATTATTTAAAAGTTGTATTCATTAGAATAATTCGCAGTATAGCTTGAAAATAGATGTTTGATAAATACTTTTTCGGTAAATTATGCAAACTATTGTAGTGTTTTAATCAGCGGAAATTTAGCAGGTTGTAATTTTGAGTTTCTGCCAAAAGACAAGATTTATAAACTTATTAAATATCTATATTACTTAATTTTTCTCAAAGCACATTAATTACGTTTTTACCAAGAGCCATAATATTTTCGCTGTTAGAAGATAACTAAACACGAGAAATTGAAGCCTCTACAAAATCGGACGTGAACGCGAAACACCAACTTTTTTATCGCGTTAGCTGTTGAATCTAAAGGCGTGTGCAACGGTCTCGTCCCACGTCATCTCAACAGTGCGCCATCAAGTGTTGGGAACGGAAGATGTGCTTTTAATGACGATTCATCAAACTGAGAGCCATCTTGATTTCCAGGTTATGTTTTGCCTACAAAATAAGTCCCAAAAGTGCTGGCTGCGTGGCAATCTAGACAAAAGCTAATAGAGTGCGTGGTTAAGGGTAAGTTATATGACAGATGAATCAAAAGGAAAAAGTCGGCGTTTGTTGTTAGACTTAATAATGCGCTTGCTGTGCGTCTATCTTGCCGCTTCATTTTTCTTTAGCGGACTGCAATATTGGCGGAGCGGCGAACTATTGCAAGCAGGCGTGAACATTGCGCTGGCTGTTGCAGAAATCGGACTTATATTTAGTTTTAATAGTAAAAAATCAAAAGGTTTGCGAGTGTTAATGTGGACAGCACTTATCACAGCCTTTATTTTTTTGGCGTTGAGCAAAATAAGCAGGTGATTCTCTCGAAGTGGCGTAACGAACTCAAGGGCAACAGCGAATAAGTCAGTGAACATAAAGGCGAAATAGCAACCCGATTATCGCTTTGTCTTTTTAACCCGAAGTTGAGGGCGGCTTCGCCCCACGTTAACTCGGTTGGTCGGCTCTTCTTTGTTAATAAGGATTATGACTTTTAGCAGCCTTTCATAAAATTAAAATGAGACAAAACTTGAAAGACGTTCCAACTGTCGTCAGTGTTCCCTTCAAGATTAACGAACCCGTGATTGAATTTGTGCGCCGTGTTTTGATAAAAGCCGCGCAGGAAATTGAGCTTCCGATTGGTGAGCAGCAGCTTTTTGCCGATTCGATGCTGGCTCAATACCCTCAAACAGCAGATAGAAACTGGACGGGCAAGGACGTTACGCCGCGTGACGGTAATTCCAAAGTTCAGACCTCGGACTTTAATTTCCTGCTTTACAAACAACTTTTGAATGAAAACCCATCAATACGCGCAATGGCGAGACGCGGGAGGAAAATACAAATCAAAGAACTGGAAGCGGTTGAAGGCAGAGCTTTTTCCAGCAGTTCAATAGATGAACTGACGAAGGTAGAACTAACCAAGTGGCGACAGGATTTTATCTATCGCGGCGGCGAACTAGGAACGGGACGCGAAGCTCCGGTTAGCCGCCAAGGACTTGTTCCGGCATTGCAGGAAAAGGCGGGACAGCCCGATATTACCTGGATTCCACAAATAATGCGCTCGAAAGGTTGGAATGAAGGTGCGATACTTTTAGAAGAATGGCTGCGGCGACCTGCCAACATTCGCCCGGCAAAACTCAAAGACACGCCGAACAATTTCGGACCGGCAGTTCTGAACGTCATCACGATGGATTAGATTTTGTCGTTTGCGGGTAAGTCGCCAGTAAGTATTTACAACAAAATACTCAATGAAAAGATATGGAAAAACGATAAGGGAAAACCTGAAATCGGCAGAATGCTTGCCCGAACGGGAATTTCCGCTCAGGCGAGAGCCGCACCGGAACGAAAAATTAAATTCGGCGATTTAACTTCCTCGAATGTCGTGGCAATTGAAGGCGTTTACGTTCAGAGTCATAAGGTTGAAATATTTTCTTATTACGACGGTTTAACGGCGGCAATCGCAAATTTTAATTATCACATAGCGATTAAAGGTGAAGCAAAATACACGCCGAACGGTATTGAGGTAACGGTTGAAGAGGTTGGCATTTATGCTAGAGACAGTTACGATTTCATCAACGATGATACTTATTACTGGTCGTGTTTTTGTTATGACCAACCGCTCGGAGATTGGGATGATGGGGTTGGAAAAATTTCAAACGACACCTTTAACAACTGGCGAACGGCGAACGGAAAAGGCGGCGACTTTTTGGTTTATTCGGATATTAAAGTTACAAGGCTGAATCCGCCCGACGTTTTTGTGGTTCCGTTTAATTAAGGCAATAACCGAAGCGATGGAAGAATTTACACTTGGTTCGATAATTTTAAGTTTGCTGATGACAGTTGGATGGACGATTTTTAATTTTCCCCAAAAGCTATTGTCTTGGCTGTCCCTTTTACTAATTGCAGTTATTTTGGCGATAAATTCGGCGGCAGCGATTACTAATTTAAGCTCGGTTCGGTTCATTCTCACCGATGCCTTCTTTTACCCGATGATTTGCGTGTGGGTATTTTTCTTCAGTTCGATTATTTTCAATTTTTTCGATATTAAAGGCAAAGACATCATTTTTTGGATAACATTCGCCGGCAGTTTATTTTTGTTATTGTTTGGATTTGAACTGGTAAAAATTTCGGTAAATACTTGGAAAAGTTTGTTTCCGGCAATGGCTTTCCTGCAAGTGCTGACAGCGGTTTTAACATTACAAGCGATTACCTATTTGAGTCCGGTAAAAACTAATTACGGAATCTTGAAACTCCTGGCGGGCGTAATTTCGTTTGCCCTCATTTCTCTTCAATACCTCGATTTACTTCCGCCAATCAAATCGAATGCGGATATTTTCATCAGCAACATCGTTATTTTCGGTTCAGCCGTCTTGATTATTGAAGGCTTGCTGTTAATTTATAAATCAAGAAAAGAACTGACGCAAAGAAAGCTATGAATCTGAAACACGTCAAACAAATCAATGGACGTGAAGGTGACAACAGCGACTTTGTTTGTTATCTTATCCGTTATTTTTTAGCTTGTGGCGGCAACTTCGCCCCACGTCATATTAACCGTTTGACCCACAGTAAAACACAACAAAAATAGAAGGGTTTCAAATTCAAAGGTTGCAAAAGCCGAAAGTTAAAGTAAGATAGCAGGAAATTTAACGCACAGTTTACCGGTTAAACTCAAAGTTTGGTGCTTTCGCTGATGGCGGGTGCAGCAATAAACAAACCGGATACTGAGATTATAATCAGAAAAAATTAAGGAGATTTACTATGGCACTTTATTTTCCCGCTCCGAAATATAACGGAAATTACAAACAAGGAATGGCGCAGTTTGGATGGCGCAGACCCAACAAGCGTGTTCACGCCGCCTGTGATTTATACGCGCCTCTCAAATCGGATGTCAAAGCGGTAAATAACGGGATTATCGTCGAATCAGGAGAATTTTATGAAAACACGCAGGCAATTGCGATACGGCGCGAAGGAATCGGCATTATCCGTTACGGCGAAATCTTAGAAATACCGAAACAGTTCCTAAAAATCGGCGCAACAGTTGAAGCCGGAGATGTTATCGGCAAAGTCGCACAGGTCATTATAGCGGCTTTCAGAATTATGCGACTTGGTAGCCGCAGTGTTTGAACCAACTTCGGCAATCGCTTTCGGTTATCAACTTCAAGCCTTCAGCAATCGCA
>JAYVGL010000386.1:0-3018 GCA_043772175.1 Pyrinomonadaceae bacterium
TCACGCTTTAGCGTGTTATCGCCAGCGAAGTGCGGCGAAGAACACGCCTCAAGGCGTAACTCTGAACTTCATCAAAACTTCCGCTTATTTTCCTCGTAAATTGGTTTATACTGAAAACTGAATTAAACTTTACGGTAAATTTTATGAGCAGAAAAAGCATTTTAGTCGTTGACGACGAGAAAAGTCAGCGTGAGATTTTGGAGATGATTTTGTCGGGCGAAGGTTACGACGTGACAACGGCTTCGAGCGGCGAAGCGGCGATGAAATTTGTCGCCGACCGGCATTTCGATCTGGTTTTGACCGATTTGAAAATGACGGGAATGAGCGGACTCGATTTATTGAAAGAGTTGACCGATTTCGATAAGTCTATTATCGTCTTGCTTTTAACGGCGCACGGGACGGTTGATTCGGCGGTTGACGCGCTGCGTTTGGGCGCGTTCGATTTTTTGCAGAAGCCATACGACCGCGATAAATTGCTTGACACGATTTCACGCGCACTGAACAAACTTTCGGCTTTAGATTCGGAAATCGTGTCCGATTCGCCGGAAATGGATAAGGTGAAAAAGCTGATCTTAAAGGTGGCGAAATCGAATTCGACCGTGTTGATTCGCGGCGAATCGGGAACGGGTAAAGAATTAATCGCCCGCGCCATTCACAAAAATTCGCTTCGCACGAGCGAGGTTTTTCAAGCCGTCAACTGCGCGGCGATTAACGAAAATCTGTTGGAATCGGAACTTTTCGGACACGAAAAAGGCTCGTTCACGGGCGCGGTCGGCGAGAAAAAAGGTTTATTTGAAATCGCCGACAACGGAACTCTGTTTTTGGATGAAATCGGCGAACTCGATATTTCTTTGCAGGCGAAAATACTTCGCGCCCTTCAGGAAAAACAAATCCGGCGCGTCGGCGGCATCCGGGAAATTAACGTTGACGTGCGCGTCGTGACGGCGACGAACCGCGATTTATTAAAGATGTCGCAGGAAGGCAGGTTCCGGGAAGATTTATATTATCGGCTGAATGTGCTTTCAATCGAATTGCCCGCGCTTCGGGAACGTCGTTCGGACGTGCCGGTTTTAATTGATTATTTTTTGACGAAACACACTCGCGGCACGAATCGGAAAGTCGTTTTGGACAGAGAAGCCAGACGTATTCTGGAAGATTACAGTTATCCGGGAAACGTCCGCCAACTCGAATCGGCACTCGAACGCGCCGTTTTGTTGTGCGAAAACAACACGATTACGGCGGAAGATTTGCCGCCCGAAATGTCGAATTCGTCCAGAGCGTCAGCGGCAAACGACCTTTTCAAACTTCCCGCCGAAGGCATCAATTTTGAAGATGTCGAGCGCAGTTTGATAATGCAGGCGATGGAGCGAACCGACAACAACATCACGAAATCGGCGAAACTTTTGGGCTTGACTTTCAGAACTTTGCAGTATCGGCTGGAAAAATTCGGTTACAAAAAAGACGCGGGCGAGGAAGATGAATAAAATGTCGCAGGACAGCAGAATGAATATAACGGGCAAGAATGCTTTGATCGCCGCATTAACGGCTCTTATTCTTACAATTATTTTGACATTCGTTTATTCGTGTGCGGCATTGTTTTTGAATTTCAGCACAAGAGAAGATTTTAATGTTTCGACTGCCTTAGATTATTTGGAACAATCTTTTACGGCTTTCTTCAAATTCATAGGAATATGCGTCGTTCCGGCAATTTTTATTTTCAGTTTTGCCCTGTTGCAGCGGTTCAGAATAAAAGAAAATCCAAATACGAACGGAGCGGAAGAAGGGATATAAAACCAAAAAATTATGTCGGCTAAATTCAATTACACGGCGGCTTGGCTTTTTTTGTTGGCAATAGCGTTAGCGGTTTTCGCTATCACGGCGATTCCGGTTTGGCTGATTCAGCCGTTTGCGCCGCAGACGGAAAACGCGCTGCGAGTTTCGCATTTTTTGAAAAGTTGGTCGCCGTTTTTCACTTTGGCGGCGTTGCTGATTTCCGTTGCTTTAATCGTTTTCCTTTGGCGCAATTCAAAGCGTTGGTTTGCCAAAGCGTTTCTGTTCGCGCCGCTGGTCGTCGTTTTGCCGTGTGTTTGGTTTGCGCGGCAGAATCATTTTGAATGGATGTTTAATCCGCTGGCGCAAACCGCGTTTTCCAAAACGGGCGAAACTGATTTCGTGAGCGATGACGAGATGGTTTTGGCGGTCAAATTAAACGGTGAAGCGGTCGCTTATCCGGTGCGGCAGATGGCTTATCATCACATCGTGCAGGATGTCGTCGGCGGACAGCCGATCACGGCGACTTACTGAACGCTCTGCCACACGGGAATTGTGTGGCAGTCCGTCGTGAACGGGCGTAAACTGACTTTTCATTTAGCCGGAATCAACAATCAAAATTTTATAATGCGCGACGAGGAAACGGGTTCGTGGTGGCAGCAGGTTTCAGGCGAAGCGATTCAGGGCGCATCGAAAGGCGCGAAGCTCGAAAACGTCGCAATGGACGAACTGACGTTTGCCGTTTGGAAACACGAAAATCCAAACGGACGCGTCCTGCGTCCCGACGCTGAAATTTTGGCGGCGAATAAATACGAATCGGCGGATTGGGAAAATCAGGTGGCGAAAATGCCGGTCAGAATCGGCGATAGATTGGACGCGACGCTTGAAGCGCGAACTTTGGTCGTCGGCATCTCCGTTAATAATCGAACAAAAGCGTACCCGTTTTCGGCATTGCAAAAACAATCGCCGATTTTGGATTCGGTCGGCGGAACGGCGATAATGGTTATCCTTAACGAAGATGGAAAATCCGTGCGGGCTTTTGAAAGAAAAGTTAACGGGAAAACTTTAGAATTTTTCGTGAAGCCGGAAACTGCCGAAATTGTTGACGCGGAAACGGGCAGCGTTTGGAATTTTGCGGGCGAAGCCGTCGGCGGCGATTTGACCGGCGCACGACTCGAACGTATTCAGGTTTTGAAAGATTACTGGTTCGATTGGAAAAACTATCATCCCGAAACGCAGCTTTACACG